>JAHHQV010000022.1 GCA_020026175.1 Phocaeicola sp.
TTGTTTCTTCTTTTTCCATAAAGAAAGTAGCCTTTCTTCTGTTTTTATTGCAGAAGTCTGTCCATTTCACTGCAGCTCCTGTTTTGGGGTTCAAATCATAATAATATTCATCCACATATATAGTAAACGTCATACTCTGCTTGTCTTTTGGTTTCCCCTGTTCCTTCCATTTTTTAAAATAAGTCCATACAAGATGTGAAAATTCCAAAGCATCCATCAACTTATATTTACCCTCATCCTTCGTAAGCTTTGAATGTGAAATATACGTCTGCTGTCCTTCATATCCCCCGTAAGTATCCGAATAAGCAATACCATTGCCAGTAGTTTTGTCAATCAAGCAGCGCGAAGGATCATTTTCTGTACCATGCCATGCAAAATGAATCCACTCCATATCTCTTCCTTTTATAGTAGTAAGCGGTCTGCCGTCGTTATCAACAATCTCCATTCTCCCGTTGGCAGTCTTTTTCAGAGTACCGCGAAATTTGTCGAAAGGCGTAACCATCGCAAAAGAGAATCCCCCGTCATAGTCATCTGGTATACGGCGGAAGTCAATCGTAACATTACGCGTTTCATAATGCGCATCCAGTTCATAGAAATGCTGGCTTTCGGTCACCAGTCCTTCAGCTCCGGTCTGGTTTTCCTGCTCCAAGATATTTCCTCCGTTCTCGCGTGTAGCCTCCAGCTTGATATTATTTACCCCTGCAATCTTTACATTATAGGTGTAATGATGGTTTCGCAGCACGTTATAGTCATTCAACTTGCTTTTGAAGTCTTCGAAGTTATTTATCTGCCTGGCATCGTTTTCGCTTGTAAGCGCAGCATTACCTCCTCCCACATATCCCAAGTGTATGCGATACACCACGGTAGCTATACGCATTCGCTTGGCAGCTTCTTCCACAGTCTTTACCGGTATTTGGTCAATGTTCAGGTAGGGATATTCCTCAAACGACTTGTCAGGAAACTTGTCCTTGTCTTTTCTTCTCCTCACAGGTTCCTGCGGGTTGTAGTATTCTCCGGTAACTCTGATGTAGGTAGAGTTTGCAGGAGCATACTTAAATCCCACGTTGTCTACAATAATCACATCATCTTCGTTATCAGGTTTGTTGGGTTCATATTCGTCACCAGGTTTATAAGGCACCTTAATTCCCTCTTTACCATTTTCCGTGCTTATAGTCTTTTTCTCCAGTTCGCGCATGGTATAGGCAAAGTCAGAAAACCGGTTTGGATATACAGTCTTTTCATCTTCGGTAAAAGCCTGCTCCACCATCTGAGAAGTGACACGACTTTCATCAGGCATATTATACTCCGTATTATACTGGCGGGCTATATCCTCAGACTCCACCTGTCTGAATCCGTTTTTTACATCATCAGACTTTATAAAATAATTTTCAAACTGATAGAAAGTAAAGGTCCATCCTCCACCTTCTATCTGGTTAAGGTTACGCTTAAACAAGATACTGTTTGCATATTCCCTCTGCAGATTGTCTTTTTCTCCCTGCCAATACAGATGCTGATTATATGGTGCATTTATCACCTGCCATGAAGTAAGTTTGAAATATGCCCCCGGAGTGGTTTTAAGTGTTCCTTCGGGGATGATGTTCACCGTTATCCTTGCATCCAGTCTGTGTGCAAACAGAGCCGAAGGCTCACCCTCTTCACCTGCTTTTCCCATAGGTTTTAGCAGGCTGTTGGTGTTGGCATCATATGCCTTGATAGAGCCGTCTTCCTGTGTTTCAAGTTTCAACAAAGCCTGTTCTGCCTTGTCGAAATGCTTGTTAGGCAGTGTAGTATAATAGCCGCTCATGAGGTGGTGTCCCTGCATACGCTCTACGTTCACCTCTTTTCCCCCATCTGCATCGTCAGAATCTGTCACCTCAAGTTTGGCACACAAGTTATGCAAATCAAGCAAAGTATTGGCTTTTTCACATTTCTCCAGGAGTTCGGCATCGTTTGCCACCCCCTGCACCTCAGAGTGTCCCACGTTCAACACCCCAAAGATAAAGGCCTTGTTGCTGCTTATAGCCGGCATTTTCAGTTCTCTCACAAAATAATTCTGTCCCCCCTCCTCTACTTGAGTTATGATGTCAGGAAATTCCGAATAATACTTTCGGGTAAGAATCTTGCAGTTTTCGGGTCCTCCTTCTTTATATTCCAGCATAAACAAGTATGCAGAGTGTATATGCTGCTCTGTAGACTGGTGGTTTCCTCTGGTGCTTACAGAATGTCTGCTGAAAGCATCTGCTGCCACCGAGAGCGAAATTTCACCAGGGATACCCTCTGTCACCTCAATAGGAGCATTGGCTTGAGGAATGGCAAAATCGTCTTTGCATGCAGTCAAAGATAAAACCAGCACTGAAAAAGCCCAATACAATATGTAGAATTTATATTTTAAAATCATAAAAGTGTTGTAAAAAAAACAGATGATAAAACTATTAATCATTCAAACGAAGGAATATCGTTTATTACTATCTCATACCATGGTACAGATAAGACCTGCAACTCCATTGTATTAGTAGTAGTGTTTACTATACAGTTAAGCCTGTATGTATAATTTCTCAGCAGGCCATGATGTTTCTTTCCGAAGTTCGAGCTTTTGTCATACAGCCGTGCCGTAGCCTTTTTGTAGAGGACTCCATAATCTTTATGAGTATAATGATATTTCACCTCTATCAGCGGGTCGTGCTCTATGTTTATTCCTCCTTTCTGCAAGCTATATACATAATATCGCACCGGCGGGCTTGTCTTGACCATATTTCCTCCTTTCCATGTGAAGCGGCATAAAACATTATGGTCTTCATTCTGTTGCTCTACCAATTCCAGTTTTGGATTGGTGTTGCTGCCTGAGTAATAAGGATATTGGGTAAGGCTTCCTATAAAAGGATACTGGTTAGTGTCTTCGTTTTTAATTACCATATCCTCTTTGATTTCTACTACGTTATCCTCCCACACATATCTTCTATTGTTGAACAGCCTTGACTGTTGGTTCAGTCCCGAAATCTTTATTTCATCTATAATGACACAATCTGAATTCTTGTGGTTCTGCCATACGAAAGAAAACCATATACGACAATATATACGTTCCATCTTAATGCTTATTTTATCAGTCACCCCATCATTCAAGCTCAAATATCCTGCCATCACCGGATTGTCTACCACCCTTGAGTCACTTTTGCCGGCTATTTCGTTCAACTTTACATTATAGGTACAATCTTTCCACTTGCTAATATCTTTCTCATTCATAAGTTGGTTCTTGAGCTGTGTATCATTCATATTAGCCAGAGCAAAAATCTGTGTAGTATTGTCGAAAAACTCAGATTTGAGGTTCAACACACTGTAAGATTTGCCTGTATGGATAGCCTTGTCACTAAGGTCAATTTCTTGATACCACACCATTCTATCGTTCTTGAATATGGCATACATCAGTGAACTCACGTCTCCCTCTTCTTCGCGCACGGCAGACTTCTCCGCAACAGTCCTTCTCTCCAACTCTACAGGTGCCATCGAAAAATTGAACGACAACTCCACCGTCTCAGGCCGTTGTTCGCTCATTTCGCTGTCAATGTTCTTCAGGCTCTCTTTGTGGCAAGATATAGTTCCGCACAGCATAGCAGCCCAAAGCATCATTTCTGTTATTCTATAAAACTTCATATTTCCTTATTTTTATAGGGTTTTGATGAATTTCCTCATCCCATTCCGGTGTGACAACAGATTCTTTCCAAATATCAAAATCAACTTCAATCTTGAAACTATTGATTGCTAATCTTAATATCAGATTGTCATTTCTTCTCAAATAAGGCAAGGCTATTTCGCTTACTCGTCCGTCGCTCAAAGCTACAATCATTTTGGTAGTACGGTTACCATCATCATCAGTCACCCCCTCCTGCTCATCTGGAGATGATGCTTTATTGCCATATGAGTTTTGACACAGATAAAAGTGTGTAACATAGTCGGGATTTTCTCTATCTGACGAAGAAAGAGCTTTGTCATTCTTTATTTCCACTTCCGAAATGTCATTTATAATCATCGTTTCATTCTTCGACATAGCCTTCAGGTCCAGTTTCAAGTCTTTGTTCCACACATAGTTATCTATTGTGGTATTTCCTGCCAACTCCCAATACTCACATCTATCACCATTTGTTTCCCACAAAGGCAAAGCACTGCCATCGGCATTGAAGTTGAAGATCTTCAGCATGACAATTTTCAGCGCAACTGCCGAAGTCTGAGCACCCTTACCTGTCATATCGTATTCACCTTTCACATAGGCCTGCACTGTAATTTTCCCTAAAGAGCGGAATACCGGTATCTCGACTATTCTATTTGTTTTCTTCAGCATGTCCGGATAAAGAAACACCTCGTCAGCCGTTCCGTCGTTATGGCTATCATTAGAGACACCATCCACATAAGCCTCAAAGCAGTTGCTCATAGGCAAGCCAGTGTCATATACATCAGCCATAGGTGTATTCTGATATATTAAAAGCGATTTCAGACGTTCCTCCGGACACTTCGGTACAAGCACTTCCTTTATGTTAGCAGGAGGGTTTACAAACAGATAGAATCTCTTCTTCCCTCTATCGTGAATAGGCATATTCAACTGGTAAGTGCCGCTTTCTCCTCCTTTTACCCCTGTATCAAACATATAGTCGGGCGAAGTAGGATAGTTGTCGTCAAAGGCATATGCATAGATCGATTTAATTTCCCTTTCTTTTATGTCAGTCTGCCCTGTCTCAGCATTGCGCGATGACACAGAGAGTTCGAGCAAAAACTTTTCGCCTTGCATATCATCGTTGCCGTATTCATCACTGCCACACGAAGCCATCAACCCCAACACACAGAAACAAGTCAAAAAACAATATAATTTGTTCATATACCGTATTTAAATTTAGAAATCACCATTCTGTATACGGACAGTCCATCCGTTCACTTTAACTTTCACCACCATGTAGTTTGCATCAAGGAAAAAGATCAAGGCATATTCATCCTGCCTGTCAAGATACTCCTGCGCAGACATGTCGTGTCCTTCCATCTTGGTGAGCAGCAGATATTTTATCAAGTCAATGTTTATCAGTTCATCACCATCCTTTTTCTGTATCTTCAGCTTCACGTCGGCATTCTCCATCAGACGCATAGTATTCAGTTCGGCCACCACTACCGATACACCGTCCTTATTTGCAGACACATCTCCGTCGGCCTTGAAATAAGGCTGATACCCTATCTTATCATCCTTCAGCAGAGCATTGTCAAAATTAAGAAATCCGTTGGCAGCAGTAAGCTGAAACATAAGGTTGTCCTTGTTCAAAGCCTTTGCTCCGTCTGACTGCAACACAATCCTCATCTTGTTAGTGTCCTTTGTCATGTCCATAGTTACAGTCTTTGGCTTCAGCGGACACAAGTCTACTTCTGTTTCGGCATGCCACAGCGGAGCCAGTTCCTTTCTCTGTACATAATCCACTCCGTCAAGTCCTCCCGCCTTTTCTCTCATCATCATCACTTTCAGGTCTTTAGAAGTACTTTCTCCCTCTTTCAGCTGAGCAGAATATCTGTAAAAATCAGAATCAAATCCTGCCCAAGCTATCATGTGATACTTTCCTCCCGGCAAAGACGGCAATTCCATAGTCTGCTTGTCAGTCATGGTTTCCGTATCACGGCTGATGCAAGACACAAAACGGTCGTTCTCATCGAATATATATAAATCTACATGCTTGGCCTCTACAGTAAAGGCATCCACATACTTCATGTTCATGGTGTAAGTAAACTTCACATAGTTTACGCAAGGAGGTAAATCCTCTGTAATTGTATTGCAAGCACATAGGGCTGCAAATGCCATCATAACGATAATCCACTTCGAAAATATTTTCTTATACATCTTTACATTCATAGCCTTATGTTTAAATTTCATAATCATATACACGGTTCACCCAGTCACTTACTTTTACTTTCACATCCAACATCAAAGGAAGTTCGTCAGGAGTTTCACCAGCTGGCTTCCATACACTGCTTCCTGTCGGTTCTTCGGGATATCCCAAAGAGTTTACACTACTGATAGATAATTTATATATATTGTTTCTCACTACGGCAAACTCCATCTTGCCCATCACATTATTGTTGCCGTTGTCCCTATGTCTGTTCCAATAAGAATACCACGCATAAAACTTTCCGTTGTCAGCCTTGGTGAATTTTCGTGCCTTACATTGGGCTATCTCCTTGTCTGAACCGTTCCATGCTTCAGGATTTTCAATCATATTGTCTGCTTTCAAATCATCTTTCAAGACATCAAGACTTTTATAGATTTTTTTCTCTCCTCCCTTAGTCTGATAATAATAAACATCATTCTGACCTTTAAATTCAGGATCCGTAAATTCAAATTCAGCTTTAAACAAAATTCCTGTAGATAGTTTGTTCACTTGAGTTTCAATCCCCGGCAAGGTGTTTTCTGTCAGATAGAATATCTTGCTTTCATGTTCAGGCAGAGGACTGTATCTTACTTTGTCAATACTTTCATCTCTATTGATAATTTCAGTGTTAGAGAAGAAATTATTTTTTATTCTAGTTTGAAAACTATTAGAAGGTTTATCCAAAAGAAACCATTTATCAGACCAGTTAGCATCAGCCACATAATTGTTCTCATCTTCAGATGCATAAAAGGTTTTGTCCAAACCTTTCTCGTCAAAAGAAATGGTCTTGAAGAGATAAAAATCCCTGCTGATATTTACTGGAGCTACATGAGTAAACTTGACTTCTATTTCTACATCCTTCTCAGGCACATGGCCTGAAGACAAAGAAAGATTGTACGGACTATTGCGTGGAATATAATCTATACGTGCGCACACACGCTGAACATTTATCAATGCTTGATTTTTTCTGCCTACTTTAACCTCAACATCAAACTCTGACTTACCGGCAGTATGTGCATTGGTCATCATAAAAGAATTATCAGTGGATATTTCGTTTAATTTTTCAATAGCTGACAACCTCACAGAATAATCACTTAATTTCTGCCATGATGCCCCTGGCTTTAAATTTTCCTTTAGCTTTAGAAAAAGAGGTGGATTGGCAATGGCTACTATACGATAATATCCCGGATTGACCTTTATCACTCCTTTCCACAATGTAGAAGAGTTCGCTTCCACTTTTACCAACTTATCTATAATGTATCTTTGACTTATAACAGTCGGGGCATTGATTCCATTAACCATCTCACCCATAATAATCATCGCACTGCTAACTGTGTTTTCAGCATCAGTTCCTTCCATCGTGGGAGGATTATCAAAATCATTAGCCCTTGATGTAGTTTGCGGAAGAGAAAAAAGCACAGTCAGTTCTGCCAGTTCAGTCTTCCCGTCATTATTATCCGAGGAGAAACCACTTCCTTCTATGTTTTCTTTCGAACAGGAAAAACATATCAGGCAGCAAGCTAAAATTAGAGTGAAAATTTTGTTCATATTAATATCTCTGAGAAAAGGATAAAACCAGTTGCAGTATTTAACCTGCAACCAGTTTTTAATGGATTAACTCTATTGATTATAAAAAATTAGAATTCAATATTATTATTACGTACAGTCCAAGGCATAACCTTAACCAATACTTCAAGCATTGTATCTGGGTTTTCATCTGGAGTGTTAGGGTCTGGATTTTCAGGAGTATTAGAACCTATACCAGTTACTTTACCAATAGTCATCTTATACCAGTTGTTACGTACTACACCAAATTCCATCTCACCCATTACAGAAGGATTATTATTATTGATATGGCGAATCCAATAAGGATAATAGCAAACACCATTTACATACTTAGTTGCACCTACCAAAGCAAATTCTTCAACAGTACTTCCGTCACTAAAAGTTATAGTTTTTGTTTCATCAACATATGTCTTAGGGAAATCATTGTCTTTACTCAATTCATCCCAGTTGTATAATTTACCCTTAAAGCGATATACATTTCCAGTAACTCCTTTACGCAAATATTGAGCCTTATAATACAAACCTGTAGTGTAGGCATTCATCTGCTGATCTTTAATCATTGTATTTTCTAAAGTATAGAAAAGTTTGCTTGTTTCAGCTTTTGAAAGATCTCTCCAGTCGATGTTGGCAGCTTCTTTATTTGCAGTATTTGCATCAAAGAACTTTGTCGCATAGAAATTATTATCTACAAAATTTCCTTCGACTTTATTGTTATCAAAATTACCATCTACTATATAGTCATTGTCAGCATTTGCACGAACTTGCTTTATAGGATAAAAAGACTTGTTACCGTTTATCAAAGCTACATGAGTGAATTTAACCTTATCACCTGTTGTAGTTGTATTTTTACCATCAGCATTTACCTTGACAACATCCTTCTCATAATCTTTTGTACTTTCCTCCAACTTTGCTACAACTCTTTCTACCGGTACAACAACTGTAGTAGGATTGTCTTTAGTTCCTTGGATATCAACTCCTACAGTACCATCAAGATTAAAATTATAATCATTTTTATCTTTTGGATCAACATTTGTCAAAGGAGTACCATTAGCATCAATATTACGGATATTGAAAGCATTTGTCATAAGGAAATTATTAGATGTAGAAATTTTTTCTACTTTAGTCTTAGCATCATTACCCCATTCTACAAGAGTACGCAAGTTATTAGTTGCAAAAGTACCCTCTCCAACTTTTCCCATAGTATTCTTGTCATACAATACTTTACCACTAATAGTAGTAGCACCATTAACTATTGCAACAACTTTACTTTCACCCGCCTTTACTTTAAAAGCTGGAGTTGTGTAAACTGTTGACTTGTCTGTATTACTCGGATTTGGTTTTGTAGGTACCAATTGATTTTCAGTATAACTTTCAGCAGCAGTCAATTTACCATCTTTACCCCATACATAGATAACCAAGTTGCTGACTTTTTGTTCTTCATTTGTTCCATGATCTAAATTTCCACCACTGATAGCTCTGCTACCATTAGCATTAGGCATAGAGATAGAAAGTGCCATATAGGCATTACCTTCCGATACATTTTCACCATTAGAAACAACATCATCTTTACTACAAGCAGACATTCCAACCATAATCATGCTTGCAAACAAAAATTTGTTCATACTCATTAGTTAATTTTTAAGTTTTAAAAAATTATTATTCAGTTAGTTTATTTATTGTATTTATCGTATTCCAACTTCTGTTCCAGCTGTTCAAGGTTCATTTCCGCTTCACGGATTCCCTCCATCGAAGCCATCATGAACAATTCCTTAGCCTTAGTGTAATCTCCTTTTAGCATGGCATATACACCACGTGCAAGAGTTGCTTGAGGCGAGTTGCCCGCCTTTAGCAGATAACGCTCTGCCCGCTGCCAGTCACCTTCGGACAGATGTATGTTTGCTGCATTGAGATTGGCAGTCTCGTCATCCGGATACATACGTACTGCAATGTCGAACACCTCGTTGAATTCCTTGCTGCCGGCTTCGTAGAGGTTTGCCACCATATACATCTCGTTAAGACTAAGCAGCTGAGGGCGTACACGCAACACACGTGCGGCTTCTTCTACATTGAACGGACGAACTGTATAATTGACCGTATAGTCTGAATGACGCAGAGAAGGATAAACGTTGTTCAGCAGATACATATAAGTCTTTCTGTTGTCCATTCGCTCTATCATGCGGTTCTTCTCATCCTCAGGATATTTGCTGTCGATTATCTCCAGCACCTTGTCGCGCAAGTCAATGGAAGAGGAAGATACAAATTCCCTGAGTCCTCCCCAGTCTTCGGGAGTTGACTTCACCGTAAACAGAGTATCGGCAAATCCGTACTGAGTGCAGACATATTTCTTCAGTGCTTCGGCACGTCCCTTTGCCAGACGGGCATTGTTGGCATAACTGCCTTCGGGCGAAGCATATCCGTGGATGGAAATAGAGGTAATAACCGTATTGGTATCGTTTTTCACGACATCAATAGTAGCCTTAATCTTGTTTAGTTCTGTCACGTTGTTTCTATACTCGGGGTATATCACAGTCTGATTGACAGGAAAATCAAGGAAAGCTCTACCCGACTCTTCCCTATGCTTTACAGCTTCCACCTCTGGCACAACAAATGCCATTACAGGGCTAAACCGGAAAGGAGGGACTTCGAGACGTATCTTTTTGAGGAGCATGTTGTCGTGACTGTAAGGGTCGCCACCGCATCCACATTCATCGAAAGACAAAAGCATATCCGCCGAATTCATCCACTTTCTATATGGCACAGCCGTACGATAGTCTATCTTCACCGAATCTTTATGGCTGTGTACCAACATTCCGTAGTCTTTTCTGCGCTGCGAAGCTATATACTGTCTTCTGCCTGCTACAATCACTGGTTTCATCTCATGTACATTATCGCCTTTAACCAACATGGGAACCAGGCGTAAAGACCTGTTTGACGGGATGTCCATCTTGTCTGACAACAGACGGAATGATATATACAGACTGTCACCAGCGTTCATCAAGTTCCATTTTTTGATGTAGATTCCACGATCTTTTGCAGTATATTCTTGCGCATATAAAGGCGTAGTAAGGGCTGCCAGTATCAGAGAAAGATACAGCCTAAATTTTTTTTTCATTATTCTAAAAAATAAAAAACAGTAATTCGTAAAAAAATAATAAGAGCAATAAAATAAAGCGAATTTAATCAGTTCAAAATACATATACCAAATTGAGAGCCAATTTGGTTGGTCCAAAATAGTCTTTCTTGTCCGAGAGAATAACCGTTCCGCAGTTTCCTCCAGGATATTTATCAAAAATTACCCTGCCATATCCTACTCCTACAAGAGCCTCAACATTAATGTGCTCTGTAATAAGGAATGCATATCCATAAGTAAGACCTCCACCCCACAAGTCTCCTTGAAAACGGTTATGTGCCGTTTCTTTCCATAAGCCGAAAGGCATTTTCACGTTTCCTATATTGAATTTCATCCAATGTGCATGTACACCGAAAAAATGTCCGTTCATCTTTTCACACAACCAATAACGCAACTCAGGCTGTACAAGGATATGCCTCCATTTCTTGTTTCCCGAAAAGTTCCATGCATTGTAATTGCCGGACAAATCAACCGTCATCTTTCTTCCTACTGAAAATTCTACTCCGGCATTTATCGAGGCTGTTGCATCATATATCACATTTGTTTTTACTGATACGTTTTGTGAAATAGCAGCAACCGGCAAAATACAAAACAATAGAATTAAAATACAATTTCTCATCTTTTTCTTTTTACTTTCTTTTAATATAAAAGTTTTTCTTTAATGTTATTATCCTGTTTCTGTTATCTGTTTTTAAAATAGTCCTGCTTAATCCTGAATCATAATAAACAAAACATTTTACATAGTCAAAGTCGGTTGTAATCATTTCAATAATGTATCTCCAGCCCAACGCCAAAGGATACAACATTTGTTTCATTCCGACAATGCAAAGTTACATAAAATGTTATATAAAAGAGATTGTAATGCTATTTTATTTCTTGTAAACGGCATAGCTAACCTCCTGATTTTCAGCTTGGGTATTTTAGAAAAACTTGTAAAAAGCATTTTTGGCGTTGTATTGTTTCTTTTTTTAGTATATATTACAGCTGGATAGCACGATATTACTAAAGGATATGAATGAAAAGGTCAGGAATGAAAAACAAACAAAGATATAGCTTCTCCTTCAGGAAAGTTATAAGATCCACTCCTTCTGGAGATGATATTTTTTTTCTGACATTAGTTTTGTTTTTATGTACGGTATAAATGCTCTGCCCCCATACAGCAGCAATTTCTTCTGTGCGGAAACCTGCTACCAGCATGCAGCACAACTGGATGTCCTTGTCGGTAAGTACGGGGTAGTTCTGCAACAGTCTGGTATAAAACTCATCGTAAATGATGTCTATATGTGTAAAAAAATCATTCCATTTGGCATCAAGCAGTTTGTTTCCGTCAAGGATTTTCAGTTTTTCTATTTCGTCATACAACTTTTTGTTCTTGTTGTTGCCAGAATACTTAAGATAAGACACACGTTTGGCTATTTCAATATCTCTTGCTATGAAATACCTTGTTTCGTCGTCAATGTGTCCCAAAGCCTCCAGTTTATCTATATGCTCGTTCAAGTGAGAAATCCTGACAGTATGTTTCTGTTTCTTTCTGATGTACAGCATGACCAAGACAAGCAGAGCAATTACCAGAAGTGCAACCATGAATTTGAAAAGTACTATCTCTTTTTTATATTCTGACTCTTTTTGGCTATAGTCTGATTTTAGCAATGTTTCATTCAGTGTATTGACTTTTAGCAATGCCAGTCTCTTTTCGTAGACTTCTACTGTTTTTCTAAGAAAAAAATTTTCTTCGGCCACATTGCCTGATTTTACAGCCAGTTCTGCACACGTCTTGTAGAATTCAATATCAATGGCTACAGATTCGTCTGATGAATATATATCCATAGCCTTATTCTTATAATAGTTTGTTTTTTCAACATTTTCAACAGAAGCATAGCAATGTGTCAGAATGGAATAGCATATAAACAGATTGCGTGGCTTTCGAACCCACTGCAAAGCTTTTTCTGTATGAGCTATGCACGACGTCCAGTCTCCTTTCTTGAAATATGCCACGCCCAACAAGAAATGGCAGTGTCCATAATAGGCATGTTTCTCGCCTATGGCCTGAGAAATACATTTGAATATATCTACCGCCTTGTCATATTCATGATTGTAAATGAAAATCTTGCCTATCGTCAGTTTTGTATATATGTCTGCTTTCTTTAGGTCTTGGCCGTTATAGAAAGACTTTGCCTTATTCTGAAACTCGGCATATCTTATCAGGTCTATATTCTTAAGGCGTATTTCGCTGAGATAAGTGTACAGAAAGAAAATCCATTTATTGTTTTTTTCGTCTTTGGCAATGTCAAGAGCATGATTTATAGTCATAATCTCATTCTCTGTATCATTATTGTTTTGATATATCTTTGCAAGAAACATGAGAGACTCCAACTGCTTGCTTATGTCTTTTGAGGCGGATATGACAGAGACACATTTCTCTATCTTGTCCTGCGGCGGAAACTCATTTTCGTTTATATAGTTTTGACACATTGACTTAAGTAGGAAAACTGTTGCATCGTCTTCGTCATGCCAATCACCTTTTAAAGAAGTGGTGTCAAGTTTTGCCAAGAATTGTCTGGGATCGTTCTCCATAAATTCTACGGTATCTTCAAAAGACAACACTCCATGAGTGTTTTTCTTGCATGAAGACAATATAACTACAAATATTATAAGGCATACAAGTACCTGTCTGGTTTTCTTCACAAATTAATCTGTTAGGTTACACTTATAAAGTCTGACAATATCAAATATTAATTGGAATATTATGCAAATATATAGTTTTTGAATGCACAGTAAGAAGTAAAATCGAAGATTTGTTTTTACCCCCCCCCGTTATTTAACACTATTTAACCTTACTTTGCTCTTAATACATAAAGCTACATAAGCGTATGGACTTCTACAAGACATCGCCTAAAAATGGGGATGAGCCGAAATTAACTTAAAAAGAGAATCTTCTTTTTTTGGAATTCTTCCGACAACAAACTATCTTTGTATAGTCGTTATCTGTATTCAAAGATTGTGAACATAAGATTCAAGATTACAAACTCATATACAAAGTCTGTAAATAGAAATATAGAAGTTACAAATATAGTATATGTAAAGTTACTTTACATTTATCAGACAATCAATTTATAAATATCACAATATGGCAAAATATTATATGCAAGAGATGCCCGACATGAAGAAAGAAGGCAAGACTCTACTTTATCCTAAGATGGAGATAACTGGAATATGCGAGACAAGAGACCTTGTAGAAGCAAGCGTAAAAGGCACTTCGGTAAACAAGTCCGAAGCTATGGCTGTAATAGATCTAATATCTGCCGAAATGGCACGAAGAATGGCGCAAGGACAGTCTGTAAGAATAGACGGCATAGGGCTTTTCACCCCATCTCTCTGCCTGAAGAAAGGGAAAGAAAGAGAATCTGCCGAAGAAACCTCAGCCAAAAGGAATGCAGCAAGCATAAAGGTAGGTGGAGTAAACTTCCGAGCCGACAATATGCTGGTGGAAGAGACAAACACCCTGTGCAAGTTGGAGAGGGGCTCTGGGGTGAAACGCTGCAAAAAGTCTGAACATACGGCAGAAGAAAGGCTTGAGATGCTGAAACGATATCTTGACGAAAACAGATTCATCACGGTAAAAAAATATATGGAGATTTCGGGTCAGAGCAGAACCACTGCAAGCAAGGAAATAAAGGCTTGGGCCGAAACGGCAGATTCGGGAATAACTTATGAGGGGAGAGGCACACATAAAATCTTTGTAGAGAAAAAGCATTGAACATGTCTTAATATTAAAATACAACCATAATTGCACAAAAAAGTCCCTTTCCGCATCAAATAAATAACACGAACTTTGCAGTTTGAAAAAAATAAAACAATTATATACTCTATGAAAATTAAATCATTATCTTATTTTGCATTAGCTATAGCTCTGTGTGCATGTTCAGAACAGCCTGCAAAAGAAAAAGGGCCTCGTCCGGTAAAACTGGCAGAGGTGGCATCCTTGGAACTTGTAGAAAAATCCTATTCAGGCATCGTATCGCCAGACCAGTTCAGCGACCTTGCGTTCAAGATGTCAGGTCCGCTTATATCGATGAACGTACTGGAAGGACAACGCGTGAAGAAAGGTCAGATAGTGGCAGAAATAGACCCTACGGACTATAAGCTTGACCTTGAGGCGAAGAAGGCTTCTTATCTGAACAACAAGTCGCAGATGGAACGTGCAGAAAAACTTTTGTCGAAAAATGCAATTTCCGTCCAGGAATATGAAACGACAAAGACTAACTACACTAATGCAAAATCAGCATATGAATATGCTGAAAACATCCTGAACGACACCAAGCTAAAAGCTCCTTTTGACGGATTCATACAAAAGAAATATGTGGAAAACTATCAGAAGGTACAGTCAGGTCAAGGTATTGTATGCCTTATAAATCCTATGAGACTTATGGTGGAATTCACTATCCCCGAAACTAACATCATATATTTTACCGAGCCTTTTAATATCTATATAGAATTCGACACTTACAAGGGCAAGTTCTTCAAGGCCAAGGTAAAAGAATATGTAGAGGCTTCGCCCGATGGAGCCGGAGTGCCTGTATTCCTTACTATAGACGATCCGGAATTCGACCTCAACAAGTATAAGGTTTCTGTAGGCTTTTCGTGCAGGGTGATAGTGAACGTGGAAAGCAAGAAATACGGTTCGGGCATGACTGTCCCATTGTCTTCGGTTATTTTTGACAACAAGACAAACAAAAAGACCGTATTTGTATACAACAGTTCGACCGGGAAAGTTGAACAGCGCAACATAATAGACCAGGGAAGCCTGTTGGGCAGAGACAACCTGATAGTGACAGGAGACATAAAACCAGGCGAAAAGGTTGTAGTGGCAGGGGCATCTTATCTAGTCGACGGACAACAGGTAAAAGTATTGAGTAAATAAACACAGAAAACAAACAGAAAATGAATATTCCAAAATATGCACTTGAAAACCGGAAAGTCATATATTTCTTTTTGGCTATAATGCTTATAGGAGGTGTGATTTCATTCTTCAAGCTTCCGAAAAAGGAAGACTCTCCTTTTGTCATAAAAACAGCTGCGATAGTGACACAATATCCGGGAGCTTCTCCTCAAGAAGTTGAAAAACTTATCACCGAGCCTATAGAAAGAGAAATACAGTCAATGGCAGACGTGTATCAGATAAAGTCGGAATCGTATTTCGGCATGTCGAAAATCCTTATCGAACTTCAGCCTTTCATTGACGCCGGATATATGCCGGTGAAATGGGACGAGCTGAGAAGAAAAGTGGCGAACATACAGCCCAAGCTGCCTAGCGGGGCTTCTACCATATCGGTGAGCGATGATTTTGGCGACGTATTCGGTATCTACTACGCACTTACAGCCGACGAGGGCTTCAGCTTTAAGGAACTCAGAGACTGGGCACAACGCATAAGGACTCTGCTTACTCCTATAGGAGGTGTGCAGAAGGTGGCACTGTTTGGAGAACAGACCGAAGTCGTCAACGTAAACATCTCCACCTCAAAGCTCTCAGGACTTGGCATAGACCCTACATCCATAATGGGAGTGTTGCAGAAACAGAACATACAGGTAAACACCGGAAGCATAAATACAGGATCTTATCAGCTGAGATTGAGGACCGAGGGTACTTATACCTCGATAGAGGACATTGAGAACCAACTTATAGTAAGCAAGGAAGGAAGAGAAATAAGACTGGGAGATATAGCCGACATAGAAAGGGGCTATTATGACCCGCCTTCAACCCTCATGAAGGTCAACGGCAAGAGAGCCATAGGTATAGGCGTGGCTACCGGTGCGAAAGATGACGTGGTGGCAGTGGGCAACACAGTAGCAAAGGAGCTTGAGAAGATAGAACAGCTTCTACCTATCGGTATCGAGCTTAATACAATCTATCCTGAGAACAAGATTGCAGATGAAGCCAACAACGGGTTTATCATGAACTTGATAGAGTCTTTGGTGATAGTAATCCTTATTATATTTATAGTAATGGGGGCGCGCGCCGGAATGCTGATAGGTAGCTCGTTGCTATTCTCGGTAGGCGGAACGCTGCTGATTATGCTTGTACTTGGTGTTGGCCTGAACCGTACTTCGCTTGCTGCATTTATAATTGCCATGGGTATGCTGGTGGACAACGCCATCGTAGTGACCGACAATGCACAGATAGGCATAAAGAGAGGTGTAGACAGATACAGGGCGCTGATAGACGGAGCCATCAAGCCGCAATGGGCTTTGCTGGGTGCTACGTTTATAGCCATCTGCTCGTTCCTCCCCATGTATCTGGCACCTGCATCTGTGGCAGAAATCGTAAAGCCTCTGTTCATTGTGTTGGCAGTCTCGCTTGGACTGAGCTGGATTCTTGCACTGAGCCAGACCACCACCTTCGGCAACTTCATATTGAAGGACAAAGATGACAACGCACAGGAAAACAAGGACCCATACGACACAAAACTTTATCACAAGTTTGAAAATATCCTTAATCTGCTTATCAAGAGACGTTTTGTAACACTTATATCGGTATTTGCCATTCTTGTGGCTTCGCTTGTGATTATGGCACTTATGCCTCAGAGTTTCTTCCCTAAGATGAACAAGCCTTACTTCAGGGCAGACCTTGTGTATCCTGAAGGTTTCAGTATTCATAAGGTGGAAAGTGACATTCTGAAAGTGGAAAACTTCCTGAAGAACAATGACAAGGTGAAATCGTACTCTGTGACTATGGGCGGCTCGCCACTGAGATATTATCTGGCAAGTTCTTCCTATGGTCCGAAACCTAACTTTGCCAATGTGCTGGTGGAAACAAAGAAGCCAGAAGATGCAGCCGAAGTGGAAGAATTGTTCTATACATATATGACCGACAGTTTTCCGGATATCATAACACGCTCTGCGCTATTCGCCTTGTCGCCCGTACCCGATGCAGCCATAGAGGTGGCCTTTATAGGTGAAAACATCGATACTCTTACCGCTCTGACAGAAAGGGCTAAGGATATAGCCAGAAGATGTGACATGGTGACTGATGTACGTGCAAACTGGGGGAACAAGGTTCCGGTATGGAAACCTTTGTTCTCACAGAAGAAGGGATTGAGACTAGGCATCACAAGACAGCAGGTTTCCAACTCATTCCAGACAGCAACCAACGGTCTGCCTATAGGAGAATTCAGAGAAGGAGACATCTCTATCCCTATCCTGCTGAAAAACGACAGACTGGAGACTATCAACCTGAACGACATGAAGACTCTTCCTGTATTCAGCTCGAAAGGGAAATCGGTGAAGATAGAACAGCTGCTTGACGATTTTACTTTGGATTACGACTATAATGTAATCCGCCGTTTCAACCGCGAACGCAGCATGGCCATGCAATGTGAGCCCAAGAGGGGCGGAAACACTATGGCCGCCTTCAAGCAGGTATGGGAAGCCATAAACAAGGAGATAAAGATTCCGGAAGGATACAAGATAAAATACTTCGGAGAACAGGAATCGCAGGATGTAAGTAACGCTGCACTTGCAAAGAACATGCCTCTGACATTCCTTCTGATTTATGTCACTCTGCTGCTGTTGTTTCCAAGCAATTTCCGCAAACCGGTATTGATTATGCTTATGCTGCCGCTGGTATTCATAGGTGTGGTGTGGGGACTGATTATTTTCGGAAAATCTCTTGACTTCTTTGCCATGTTGGGACTTTTGGGGCTAATTGGCATGAACATCAAGAACGCCATAGTGCTGGTAGACGAAATTGCCATTCAGCTGAGCGGCGGCAAGGGTGCAATCCCTGCCGTTGTAGAAGCTACAAAGACTCGTATCGTACCGGTAACAATGGCTTCGGGAACAACTATACTTGGTATGCTGCCATTGCTGGGAGATGCCATGTTTGCCGGAATGGCTGCTACAATTATGGGAGGTTTGCTGGTGTCTACCATACTTACCATATTTGTGTTGCCTGTTACTTATTGTATATTCTTTAAAATCAGAGCAGATAAATAATGAAAATAAGACATTTAATTTTAGCCGGAGTCATTTTACAGGTGACTCCAGGCTTGGCTCAGTCAACTTTAAGCTATAATGAGTTTGAAGACAAAGTGCTGGAATACAGCCTGGCTATAAAGCAGTCGGGAACCAATCTTACAGCCATGAAAAAGGCTATGCAGACTGCCAAGACCGGATTCTTCCCGGCTATTGACGCATCGGGCTCGTATCAGTACAGAATAAACGACTATAATATGGACTTCGGAGGCATGGGAGTACCAATGAAACATGACTCTTATAGTGCAGAAGTGGGAATTGTGCAACCTATCTATGCTGGAGGTAATATAATAAACAACTATAAGGCTGCCAAAATACAGTCGGAAATGGCAGAACAGGCTTTGCAGCTTACTACTGACAACATTATCCTTGCTGCCGAATCGAGCTACTGGAAAACTGCTGCACAAAAGGAAATGTACGAAACAATGTGCCAATATGTAGATATTATAAAGCAACTGACTGAGGTCTTGCAGAATAAGTATAATGACGGATTTATCAGCAAGACAGACCTTATACAGATGCAGGCCAGACTGAAGGAAGCTGAGCTACAGCGTTCGGGCAGCCTACAGGCGTATCACATAGCAAAACAGAACATGAACATTATGATGGGAGCCGAACCTATGGACTCTATCATCATAACCGACTCTATATCGGCCGTGTCGGAAATGTCGCAGTTTGTGGATGTCAATACTGCACTGCAATTAAGAGCCGACCTGAAGATTTCACAACTTGATGTGGAATATCAGAAAAGACAACTGAAACTGTCGGTTGCCAAATATAATCCTTCATTGTCGGTTGGATTTAAGGAAACTTGGGGTACACCAATGCTGAATGTATCCGGAGAGACTATGTTCAACAGTATTCTGTTTGTTTCGCTGAAACTCCCTATATTCCATTGGGGAGCGCGATTCAAGAGCAAAGCTACACAGAAAGCCTTACTCCTGGGCAAGGAATATGCCCTTCAGGACAAGACTGACAAAATAAAGCAGGAAGTGGCAAAAGCTTTCACAAATATAACTGAATACGAAAAACAGATTAACATTGCCAAAGAAAACTGTAGACTTGCCGAAGAGAATCTTGATCTGAATACGTTCAGCTACTCTGAAGGTAAACTCACTATTCTGGATGTATTGTCTGCACAGCTTACTTGGATACAGTCTTACTCAAGCCTTATACAGACTCAGTTCAATCATAAGGTAGCTCTGGCTGAATATAAAAAGGCTACGGGCAGCAGATATCAGAAGCTATAATATCTTCTGTTGTCAGGGAAATATAGTTTTGTAAAGACTGGTGATTATAAAAAGAGAGTCCTGTCATCCTACTCTTCATGGAGTTGATGACGGGACTCTCTTTTCAGCTGCTGATATAGGGAATTGTATGTTATTGATTAATTATGGTTGATATTGGCCTCTTCGAGATGGTATCCGAACTTCTTGTCGGCCACCTTCAATGCAAAGGCTACAAGCAATGAAAGGATTGCAAAGCCTGTGAATATACACATTGGCAATGTATAGTTGTATTGGTTTGTTCCAGCTTCTGTAATACCTACTATACAATAGTTTTGAAGGACATAGCCTATAAGGGTAGGAACTCCCCACAAACCGATATTCTGGATAAAGAATATCAAGGCATAGGCTGTACCCAACTGATGTGCCGGAAATATCTTTGCCACTGAAGGCCACATGGCCGAAGGCACAAGAGAAAACGCTATACCAAGAATTATCATAAGGACAATTGCTATCCAAGAACCGGTGACGAAAGGTAAAGCATATACGAAGTGTACTCCGATAAGCATTGCTGCACCAAGTACCATGATGGAAGCTGCCTTACCGCGCTTGTCAACCATTCCTCCGAATATTGGTGTGAGGAAAAGAGCTCCCAACGCCGGAAGACCAGCAAACGTTCCTGCTACGGTTTCGCTAATCCCGTATTTTGAAATCATTAGTTCTGTAGCAAACTTCTGGAAAGGGAAAACACATGAGTAGAACAATACACATAGTAATGCTATCAGCCAAAAGCCCGGATTTGAAAGAATGGCAGCAACATCCTTGAAAGAGAATTTCTCATCATCCGGAGTTTCTTTTTTTGCAGTCTCTTCCATCTGCTTGTCAAGTTTCTTGTCTAGAACAGAAAATGAGAAAAATGCTATCATTCCACCTACAAGACATACAAGACCGATAAGTACTGGAGTGGTAAGCTCGCAAGTACGGGCTACGGGGATGGATACTGCATAAGCTGCCTGAGAACCTACACGGGCAAGAGCGACCTGCACACCCATCGCTGTAGCCATTTCTTTGCCACGAAACCATTTTGCTATCATCTTAGTGACTGTGATTCCTGCCACTTCGGCCCCTACTCCGAAAATGGAATAACCTGCCGATGCTATAAATACGTCCGACTTGTAGCCTAAGATAGTGGATGTGACTCCTACCATGTTTGTCATAGCATAATATTCGAGTCCTGTTCCTAAAACCATGAGGATGGTAGCCAACTTTCCGGTGAAACGGATACCGAATTTATCTAAAATCAATCCTCCCCATATAAGCATCAAGCAGAAAACATTCAAGAAACTATATGCTCCGGTAAAAAGGCCAAAATCACCGCTACTCCATCCCAAGCCTGAAGGTGGAGCTGCTTCGAGCATTGACTTTAATGGTGCCACGACATCGTTTACATAATAGGCTGCCATCATAGTAAAGGCTACAATGGCAAGGGCACCCCAACGCATACCCCACGAATCATTCAATTTTTTTTGTTCCATTTGTATTTTTATTGATTAATATTCAAAAAGCGATGTAAAGATACGCATTTTATGTCTATTTGTAAGGATATATGCAAATATAATGTGATTTATACATACAAAAAAAGCGCCATTCAATGAAAAGAATGCCGCCTGCTTCATAAAGAACCCCCCATTTAGGGTTCTTTTCATCTTTGGTTTTTCTAGTGTCTGAGTGTTATCCCTAATTTAAAAAACCAAACTTCTTACCTTTACTAACTATATAAACCTATTAAACTAAAACCTGAAAACTAAATCTTTCTTATTCCTTAAGAAATCTAATACCTGTAAAGCATTATCACAATGCCATTTCATTTTTCACCTTTAATTTTTACCTTAAAAAAACTTTTACCTAATACCTTAAATATTTTAATTACCTTAAGTTAAATCTAATACCTAAATATTTCGTGTTATTATTTCCTTAATTATCCTATTGGTTTCTCAACCACACTGCAAAGGTAATACATAAATTGAGAAAAACAATGCTAAGCAACATCTTTTTCATATACATAGCGCCTTTCTTGATATATATCATGTATAAGAATAGGTCGTGTAACAAATATCAATACGCATGTAACACTTTTAACAATTCAGACTGTTTTGGTTTCTTTTAATTGCTATATTATCAATCTAAAAAAAGCTGCTTCCCGGCTCACGTCGAAAAACAGCTACAACACAAACACAAAATAAAACACGACAATACTACTATGTAATTTATCTGCCTAGCAGACTTATATCAGAATGTTCACACACTCTGATATAATTTAAAGTATCACATAATTCCTTTTTCACGCAAATGAACCTGCCACTGCCAAGCTGTACGCAATGTGTCTTCTACAGAAGTTTCGGCTTTCCAACCCAATTCATTGTTTGCATAAGCAGGATCTGCCCAAACTTTAACAATATCGCCTGCACGACGTGGTGCTATCTGATAGTTAAGTTTAACGCCTGTTGCAGATTCGAAAGTCTTTATAAGTTCCAATACAGACAATCCACGACCAGTTCCTACGTTGAACACTTCTGCCTGCTGTTTCTGCTTGCCTTCAAGTATACGATTCATGGCAATGACATGAGCTTTTGCCAAATCGACTACATATATATAGTCACGTATACAAGAACCGTCTGGAGTATCATAGTCATCACCGAATACGCTTAGTTTTTCACGTATTCCCATAGCTGTCTGTGTAAGGTATGGGATAAGGTTTTGAGGAACACCATTAGGGAGTTCACCTATAAGGGCACTTGGATGTGCTCCTATAGGATTGAAGTAACGCAACATTATTGCGCTGATAGGAGAACCAGATTTGATTGTGTCGCGGATAATCTCTTCGTTAATCTGCTTTGTATTGCCATAAGGAGATTCGGCAGCCTTGATAGGAGCTTGTTCGGTAACAGGCAATACATCTGGCTGGCCATATACTGTACATGATGAAGAGAATATTATACCTTTTACATCATGCTTTGGCATCAATTCGAGAAGATTGATAAGTGAAACTAGATTGTTACGGTAGTAAAGCAATGGCTTTTCTACTGATTCGCCTACAGCCTTGCTTGCCGCAAAATGTATAACACCCTGTATACCCGGATATTTGGCAAAAACGGCATCCATACCAGCATAGTCAAGGCAATCTACATGCTCGAAAGCCGGACGTGTCCCTGAAATCTGTTCTATGCTATCAACAACATCAGCTCTTGAATTTGACAAATTGTCGACGATGATTACTTCATAACCGCTGTTCTGTAATTCAACTACAGTATGTGAGCCGATATAACCGGTTCCACCAGTAACAAGAATTCTTTTTTTCATAATTAAAAAATTTAAAATTTATACTATATTTTAGATTAAAGTTTTCTCCTTATGTTCAAGCAAATATAGTAATTAATATTAATAGAATGGTTTTATTAATAAAAAAATAAGAATAAAAAAATCCGGTTTCATTAAATAAAACCGGATTTCATAATCTTTTCTTATCAATTAAGTCCAAATAAAGCCGAAAGTCCTTTGTCAACGCCAGAGAAGCCCATAAAAGCCATAGCCAGCAGACCTGCCGTTACAAGTGCTATAGACATCCCTCTCATGCCTTTTGGAATGTTCACCAGGCTGAGTTGTTCGCGGATACCGGCAAACAATACTAGAGCCAATGCAAAGCCGATAGCTGTTGACAATGCATAAACAACTCCTGTAAGAAGATTGAAGTCTTTCTGAATAACAAGAATTGTAACACCAAGGATACAGCAGTTGGTTGTTATCAGCGGAAGGAATACTCCTAGAGCCTGATATAACGAAGGAGATACTTTTTTCAGAATAATCTCGACCATCTGAACCAATGCTGCAATAACCAGAATGAAAGCAATAGTCTGAAGATACTGCAATCCAAATGTATCAAGGACAAACTTCTGGATAACGTAGGTTACTATGGTTGCAAGAACAAGGACAAATGCTACTGCTGCACCCATACCAATTGCCGTTTCCACCTTCTTTGAAACTCCCAGGAAAGGACAGATACCCAAAAATTGTGACAACACAACATTGTTCACGAATATAGCAGAAATAAATATCAATAAATATTCCATATTAAAGTCTTTTTAAAAGGTTATGCTTTTTTAAAGCGGTTAACAATAGCAATAAGATATCCAAGTGCTATAAATGCTCCCGGAGCAAGCACAAACACAAGCATTCCATACTCTTCGGGCAAAATGGCTACATCAAAGATCTTACCTGTACCAAGAAATTCGCGAACTCCACCAAGCAAAGTCAACGCAATGGTAAAACCTAATCCCATTCCTAAGCCATCGAAGAATGAAGACAAAGGATTGTTCTTTGCAGCAAAGGCTTCGGCACGTCCCAAAAGGATGCAGTTGACAACGATAAGCGGTATGAACAGACCCAGTGTTGCATACAAGCCCGGCACGTATGCCTGCATCACCATCTGAAGAACAGTAACGAACGATGCTATCACTACAATGAAAATAGGAATACGAACCATATCGGGTACAAGCTTCTTTATCGATGATATAACCACATTTGAACAGATAAGGACAAACATTGTAGCAAGTCCCATACCCATTCCGTTTATTGCAGAAGATGTGGTACCAAGTGTAGGACACATACCCAAAAGGAGAACGAAAGTAGGATTTTCCTTTACAATTCCGTTCATCAATACTTTAAAGTTATTCATTATCTTACTCTCCTCCCATTATTTAGTTTTTGATGATACCTGCTGGGTTGCGCCACTAGCACCATCAACATTTTGTTTATTATAAGCACTATAAGCCTTGTTTACGGCTACAAGAAAAGCACGGGTTGTAATGGTAGATGCCGTTATGGCATCAATCTCGCCTCCGTCTTTTGAAACCACAAGAACTCCCTTTCCAGGATTCTTACCGGTAATATCACCTTTTGCTCCCTTTTTAAACCAGTCTGCTGCTTTCGAGCCCAAACCCGGAGTTTCTGAATGTGAAAGCAATGAATAGTCAATGATATTTCCTTCAACATCAAATCCAACCAACACTTTCAACTCGCCTCCAAATCCCATTGACGAAGATTCTACAGCAGCTCCAATGAACTTGTCTCCCTTGTATGCTTTGTAAATCTTATATGACATTCCGTCTATTTCGACAGCCTCAGGAGCTTCGGCAGGATTGTTGTCGAAGCCTGGAACTACCACTGCAATTGCGTCACCAAGTGTTTTTGCATTTGCCTGGGCTATAGGACCAGAAGTAATATCGTTTACAAATCCAAGCACACCACCTGCAATTACTGAAAATCCAGTGAGTGCAAGCGCCATATTCTTTAATGATGATTCTAGCTTTTTCATTTCTTTACCACCTCCCCAAATCTTTTAGGTTTACAATAAGTATTGATAAGCGGAGTAAATGCGTTCATTATAAAGATAGCGAACGACATACCTTCCGGATATGCTCCAAATGTACGGATAACCACTGTAAGGAATCCTATGGAAATACCATATATAATCATACCTTTATGGCTCATTGGAGATGTTACATAATCTGTAGCCATGAATATGGCTCCCAACATGAGACCGCCTGTAAACAACTGTGTTATTCCATCTACATACTTATCAGGATTTGCAAAATGAAGTGCATATCCGAATACAAGAACTGTAGCTATGATAGAAACAGGAATATGCCATGATATGATTTTCTTCCACAACATATATACCAAACCTAATAACAGAGCCAAGGCACTTACCTCACCTATACATCCAGGATTATTTCCTAAGAACAAATCCATCACCGACGGAAGCTTTTCCAATGCAGCTGTTTCTCCATTGACTGCCATCTTCATCAAAGAAAGAGGCGTAGCTGCTGTTTCGGCATCTGTATAAGATGTGAGCTGACCTACAACCGGCCATGAAGTCATCTGGACAGGGAAAGAAATCAAAAGAAATATACGTCCTACCAACGCCGGATTGAAAGGATTGCACCCAAGACCTCCAAATGTCATTTTGCCGATACCAATTGCAACCAAAGCTCCTATTATTATAATCCACAAAGGAAGATTAGAAGGAAGATTGAAGGCCAGCAAAAGACCTGTCAATGCTGCAGAGCCATCGAGTATCGTGATACGTTCACGATTAAGAATGAACTTTGTAATAGCCCATTCGAAAAACAAACAAGCCGCGACAGAAGTAAGTGTCACGATTACAGCTCCCAAACCAAACATATAGAATGAAACCAAGAGAGCAGGAACCAGTGCTATGATTACACCATACATGTTCTTCTGAACGCTATCTCCACTGTGAACATGAGGTGATAATGATACTATTAATTTATTAGCCATAGTTTTATCTGATGAATTTATTTTTTAGCATTTCGTGCGCGGATTATTCCGCCAACTTTACCTTTACCTAAGCGTATATAATCAAGCATAGGACGATGTGAAGGACAAGTAAACTGACAAGAGCCACATTCGATACATGACATTATCATTTCCTTCTCTACCCTATCCCAATCGGAATGTGCCGAACAAGTAGCCAACAAATATGGTTCAAGCCCCATAGGACAAACGCTTACGCATTTGGCACAACGGATACAGGGTTGAGCCTCTGCTCGTGCAGCCTCTTTGTCATTCATTATAAGGACTCCAGAACTACCCTTGCAAATAGGGACTTCTGTATTGGCCAATGCCTTACCCATCATAGGACCGCCACCGATAACCTTTCCTGTATCTTCGGGCAAACCACCGGCAGCCTCGATAAGCTGGCTCATTGGGGTTCCCATACGAGTAAGGAAATTTGACGGATTCTTGACAGACTTTCCTGTCACAGTAACGACACGCTCGAACAACGGTTTGTTCTTCTGAACGGCTTCGTATACTGCATATGCTGTTCCAACATTCTGGACCACAGCACCCACATTAATCGGAATTGCAGGAGGTGCAGGTACCTGACGTCCTATGACAGCATCTATCAATTGTTTTTCACCTCCTTGAGGATATTTCACTTTCAAAGGAACAATTTCTATACCTTTATATTGAGACGCTTTTTCTGTCATCAACTTTATAGCATCAGGCTTGTTGTTTTCAATACCTATATATCCCTTTGTAACCTTTGCGGCCTTCATCAAGATTTCTACTCCTACCAATATTTCATCTGCTTTTTCAAGCATGAGACGATGGTCGGCTGTAAGATAAGGCTCACATTCCACAGCATTGATGATTACACATTCTGCCTTGCATCCAGGAGGAGGAGTCAGTTTTACGTGTGTAGGAAAGCAAGCTCCTCCCATTCCTACTACACCTGCATTCTTAACTTTGGCAACAATCTCTTCGGGAGTAAGATTACATTCCTTTACCAACTCTGAACTGCGTATTATTGATTCTTCCCATTCATCGCCATCAACATCGATAAATATAGCTGGCTTACGATAACCGCTAGCATCTATAATGCTATCTACTTTACTTACCTTACCTGATACTGATGAGAATATAGCCGCAGATACAAATCCACTGGCTTCTGCTATTTTGGTTCCAACCTTTACAACATCACCTCTTTTTACAATTGCTGTTGCAGGCGCACCGATATGCTGGGACAAAGGGAAAACAGCCTGTTTGGGGAGTGCAAGTGTCTCTATAGCCTTGCCTGCCGACAACTTGTTTTCTGCCGGATGAACTCCACCTATTCTAAATGTCTTCACGTTTGATATCGTTTAAAATATTATTAATTGATTTTTTATTAAGCTTCAGTCTTAGGAGACTCAACTTTCACTGTTTCCTTATTTGGAATTTCAGTCTTTACAGATTCTGCCTTAGCAGGCTCTACTTTAGGAGTTTCGGTCTTTATCGTACCATTTGCAGGAGTTTCTGCTGGCTTGGCTGCACTTGCTGCTGGTTTTTGAGTTGCCCCCTCTGCTGGCTTAGCTTTGCGTGGAGGGAAATTCACTGCTATAATAGCATTTTGAGGACACTCCATTTCGCATTTACGACAAGACTTACACTTTTCAGGGTCAATATAAGCCAGATTGTTTTCCAATGTAATAGCTTCAAAAGGACAAACCTTTACACACTTTCCACAACCGATACAAGCTGCCGCACAAGCTTTACGAGCTACGGCACCCTTGTCTTTATTCACACACTGAACATAGACTCTACGATTGTTCTTACCTTTAGGACGGATTTCGATGATGTTACGAGGACATGCTTTTGCACACGCACCACAAGCAGTACATTTCTTTTCGTCTACCTCTGGTATCCCTGTCTCTGGGTTTATGCTTATAGCCCCAAACGTACATGCCGACACACAATCGCCACATCCCAAACATCCAAATGAGCATCCTGACTCGCCACCATATGTAGAATGGGCAACAGAGCACGAACGTACACCATCGTACTGGGTTATTTTAGGACGATTTGCACATGTACCATTACATCTCACTACTGCAACTTTAGGTTCTGAAGCAGCAGCCTCAAGTCCTAAAATAGAAGCAACTTTTTCCATTGTAGGTTGTCCACCTACAGGACACATCTTACCGTCTAATGAACCGGCCTTGACGCAAGCAGCAGCAAAACCAGAACAACCGGGAAAACCGCACCCTCCACAGTTTGCCTGAGGAAGTACCTCAGAAACTTTTGCAATTCGCGGATCTTCATAAACAGCAAATTTCTTGGATGCAGCATAAAGGATAACAGCTGCAATCAAGCCAATAGCTCCTAAAGAAATCACCGCAATCAAAATTAAATTCATAAGTTTAAGTTAGATTATTAATTATTTATAGTTTCCAAATTAAATGAAAAATTCCTGCTAATTTTATTTCTACATATATATATTATAATGTAATATGGAATCAATGCACATATAGACACGATAGCAGAAACGGCCTCATCGCCATCTGTTATCTCCATTGTCATAAATAAGGAAAAAAACAAGACTAGAAACGGCATTACAAAAGCAAGAACAACAGCTTTCATGCCCATAGACGTAGTGCCACACACAAGAACTTTCTGCCCTTGTATGTAATCACCTGCATTCTTATCGTATATATCGATTATCTTTTCTTTAGTTTCTGAAAGATTACAATGTCCCTTGACACTGCAAGAAGAGCAAGCCGAACTTTGGAGTATTTTAACTTTAACAAGATCTCCATCTATGCTTTCCACAATACCTTGGTGTTTTATTGTATTACTCATTTTGCTAACTATACATTACAAACATGCAGCAAATGTAATATATTTTTTTAACTTGTATAATTATTACAGATTATTTTTTGCAAAAGAAACCGCTATAAACACTTTTTTTTGCTTATAGCGGTTTCTTTCAAATGAAAAATACTTATCTCTACTCTTCTAATTAAAAAAAATTATTTAGCTACAGATGAAATATAATCATTCATTTCCTGAGTTTTCAGGCTTACTTCCTTGTATAGCTTATATTGGGCTTTTGTTCTTACTAAATTGTGCTGTGGGAATTTTATCTGATAATATGTATCTCCATTAATATAATCTGTCAGGAATCTTACTGCCTGCATATATGGGAACAACTTGACTGCATAAGGAAGCATTTCGATTTCGAGCGGAGTAAGAAAGCAACTAGCCGATTCAATATACCCCTTGGCAAATGACTTGAAAATGTCAAAGTTGAATCTAACTTTTGACAAATCTTCTTCGTCTTCAGCAGATGTATTTGCTGCCGAACGCAAGAAATCTCCAAAATCAGAGAACACAAAGCTTGACATCACTGTATCCAGGTCAATAACGCATAATACATTGTCATCGTTATCGAACAACATATTGCTCACTTTGGTGTCACAGTGGCAAACTCTCTTTGGCAGTTTGCCTTCTCTGTAATATCTCTCTGCAACACACATGTCGTAAGAATCCTTCTCGATTTCATCCACAAGGTCTTTCACCTCTTCCATTCTTCCAGCAGGATTAGCCTCAACAGCATCTCTCAACTGCTTCAATCTGAATTCCATATTATGGAAGTTAGGTATAGTCTCTTCAAGATATTCAGGCATATCAGACAACATAGCCTCAAACTCACCGAATTTAAGCCCCACTAGATAAGAAGTTTCAGGAGTTACAGCGTCAAGAGTCTTTGAGCCTTTAATAAAGACACATACTCTCCAGTAATGTTCTCCGTCAAAATGATATGTCTTGCCTTCGTCTGTAGACAAGAAATGAAGGACCTTCCTGTCAATGTCTGTTTCTCCCCTTTCTTCAAGTTTCTTTCTGATATGTCCTGTCACATTCTCTATATTATGCTGTAGCAAATCTACATCTTTAAATATATTATGATTTATACACTGTAAAACATAATTTGGCTTGTCACCAACTGTAGACACCAGATAGGTCTGGTTTATCAACCCCGAAGTAAGAGGACTAACAGATTCAACCTCTCCTATTCCTGAAAATTTTTCAATAATTTGATTCAAGTTCATGGTACATTATTTTTTTTAGTTTATAGCCCGTACTTTTTTAAAAAGAAAAGGACTTTTTATATGTTATTTAATGTGTTTTTTTTAGTTTTGCTGGTAAAGATATGACATTTAAATCATCATATATACATTTTTGTTCATTTTTCTTTGAACTTTTAATAAATATTTATAGTTTTGTGGCATACTAAAAAGCACAAATTTATATGAAAACCACAGCAAAATCAATTTTAGCCATTATTTTATTAATGTCATTACAATCGGGAATTTTATATGGAAAAGTAATTTCTCGCCCCGAATCAGAAAATTACATCAACGGAGTAACTTGTCTCAACAATGGAGATATAGAAAAAGCCTTCAAATATCTCAACACAGAAATAGAGAACAATCCAAACAACGGATACGCCCATTGTTATATGTCATTAATATGCAGTGCATGTTCCGACCTGAACCTTGCCATGCAAGCAGCAAGCTCAAGTATAGAACTGATACCTGAAGAAGATACTGAATATCGTTCTTTCGCTTTCTACACAAGAAGCATTATTTGGGGTAACCTCGGACAATGGGACAAAGCTTTGAAAGACGTTACAAAATCAATAGAAATCAATCCTAATGATGCTGAGAGTTACAAGACCAGAGCCGAAATGCTACTTAACCTTAATAAATACGAAGAGGCTATAGACGACCTGAATGTTGCACTAAAAATAAACAGTGCTACCGACATCACCGACATCATGCTAAAGTTGTTAGAAAATGTTCCAAATGAAGAACTGTCAGAAAAGGTCATGAACATGCAGACTATAGCATCTATGCAATGAATATCATAAAAAAAACGCTTCAAAACGGATGTAACTTTATACGTTTTTAAAGTTACATCCGTTCTTTTTAAAAGAAAAATTGACAAAACAAAACTGATATTCGGAAAAGTATGTATATTTGCACTCATGGAATGGTTAGTTAATTTAATTTTTGAGCATTCAGCATTACAAGCTGTCATAATATTATCTCTCATAACATCTGTAGGGTTAGGACTAGGAAAACTTCATCTTTTCGGGGTTTCTCTGGGGGTTACGTTCGTATTTTTTGTGGGAATATTAGCTGGGCATCTAGGCTTTTCAATAGACCCTCAAATGTTAATCTACGCAGAAAGTTTCGGACTCGTATTATTCGTGTATTCTCTAGGGCTACAAGTTGGACCTGGTTTTTTCAGCTCCTTCCAACGAGGTGGACTAAAACTTAACACCTTAGGGTTAGGAGTCATACTAATTGGAACTGCAATGGCTGTAATCATAAGTGAAACGACCTCCATTCAATTGCCAGATATGGTAGGTATACTTTGTGGAGCAACTACCAACACCCCTGCCCTTGGAGCAGCACAACAGACTTTAAAGCAACTTGGTGAACCTACAAGCGGAGCTGCACTAAGTTGCGCCATCACCTATCCTCTTGGAGTAATAGGTGTTATACTTGCTATCATCGTACTAAGAAAATTCGTGGTAAGGCCAAAAGACATGGAATGTCATGAGCATGATGACCCGAACACAACTTATATTGCGACTTTCCAAATTCATAATCCTGCCATTTTCAATATGAGTATTCATGACATTGCACAATTTAGTCATTCTGAATTTATAATTTCAAGACTTTGGAGAGATGGGAAAGTGTGTATTCCTACTTCAGATAAAATATTAAAAGAAAACGACAGAATCTTGGTTATAACAAAGGAAAAAGAAGCCAAGAATATGGTAATTATATTTGGCGAACAAGAAAACCGTGACTGGAATAAAGATGATATTGACTGGAATGCAATAGACAGTCAACTTGTTTCTAGACATGTAATTGTCACACGACCGGAAATTAACGGCAAGAAACTTGGCAGCTTGAAACTGAGAAATTCATATGGTATAAATATCAGCAGAGTAACAAGAAGTGGTGTAAAACTGCTTGCTACTCCAGGACTTGTGCTACAAATGGGAGACAGACTTACAGTAGTAGGTGAAGCTGCAGCCATACACAATGTAGAAAAAGTGCTTGGCAACACAATAAAGACTCTAAAAGATCCTAACCTTGCTTCTATCTTCATAGGTATAGTATTAGGGCTCATCATAGGTTCTATCCCTATAGCAATACCAGGAATAAGTTCGCCAGTACAATTAGGACTTGCAGGAGGGCCTATTGTAGTAGGAATACTTATTGGTGCATATGGTCCTAGGTTCCATCTGGTTACATACACAACCAGAAGTGCAAATCTTATGCTTAGAGGTATAGGACTATCACTTTATCTGGCTTGTCTAGGTCTAGATTCAGGTAGTCACTTTTTTGAAACAGTAATGAGACCCGAAGGAGCTATCTGGATAGGTATAGGTTTTGTTCTTACCATCGTACCGGTAATGATAATGGCTATAGTAGCCATGAGAATATTCAATATGGATTTCGGAAGTACATGTGGAATGCTTTGCGGAAGTATGGCAAACCCAATGGCACTAAACTATGCCAATGACATTGTCTCCAATGACAATCCGGCTGTTAGCTATGCCACTGTATATCCATTAGGAATGTTCAGTAGGGTTATTATAATCCAGATTATTCTAATGTTATTCATATAAAAAAGAAAAACTATAAATACACATTTTAAACAAAGAAATATGACAGTTATCAGCAAGTTACAAATTGAAGAAATACAGAATGACTTGAGATACCTGGAACTTCTATCTCAGAATTTTCCGACGATTGCTTCTGCAAGTACAGAAATAATCAACCTTCAAGCTATATTGAATCTTCCAAAGGGTACCGAACATTTTCTTGCAGATTTACACGGAGAATACGAGGCATTTGTTCATGTTTTAAGAAATGCTTCAGGAGCTATAAAGAGAAAGGTAAACGAAATTTTCGGCAATACTCTTCGCGAAAATGAAAAAAAAGAGATATGTACTTTAATATACTATCCTGAAGAAAAACTACAAAGAGTAAAGGAAACGGAAAACGACATGAACGACTGGTATGTAATAACATTAAATCAGCTTGTAAAAGTCTGCCAGAATGTTTCGTCAAAGTACACCCGTTCAAAAGTCAGGAAAGCACTTCCTAAAGAGTTCTCATATATAATCCAGGAATTGCTTCACGAAAGTGTAAATGCACCAAACAAAGAAGCATACATCAACGTCATTATAAGCACCATTATAGAAACAGAAAGAGCCGACGACTTCATAATCGCATTATGCAATCTTATCCAAAGACTGACTATAGACTCTCTTCATATCCTAGGCGATATTTTCGATAGAGGTCCAGGTCCACATATTATAATGGATACATTATGCCGCTATCACAATTTTGACATCCAATGGGGAAATCATGACATTCTATGGATGGGAGCAGCTTCAGGAAATGTATGTTGTATAGCAAATGTACTCAGACTGGCAATGAGATATGGTAATCTCTCTGCACTAGAAGATGGATATGGCATCAATCTTCTGCCGCTAGCCACTTTTGCCATGGAAACTTATACGGACGACCCATGTACTCAATTCTACCCTAAACTGAACCAAGAAGATTCAAAGTACAACGACAAGACATTGCGCATGATTGCACAAATGCACAAGGCTATCAGCGTAATACAATTCAAACTTGAGGCAGAAATCATAAAACGACACCCTGAGTTCGAAATGGAAGACAGAATGCTTCTTGATAAAATAGATTTCTACAAGAAAGTAACAGTAATAGACGGTGTAGAATATGAAATGAAAGACTGCATATTCCCTACTATATCCAAGGATAATCCTTACAAACTCACAGATGAGGAATCCGATGTCATCAAGAAGCTATACAATTCGTTTACTGGAAGCGAAAAGCTAAAGAAACACATGAAATGTATTTTCAGATATGGATGCATGTATAATGTATGCAACTCCAATCTGCTTTTTCATGCATCAATGCCTTTAAACGAAGACGGAAGTCTGAAAGAAGTTTTTATCAATGGCCAAGCGTACAAAGGGAAAGGACTGTTGAATAAGGTAGGACAACTTATCCGGACTGCTTACTTCAGCGATGAAGAAAATGAAGAAAAAGCATTTGCCATGGACTATATATGGTATCTATGGTGTGGAAAGGACTCACCGGCATTCGACAAGAGCAAAATGGCTACCTTCGAAAGATATTTTCTTTGTGATAAAGAGACACATAAAGAAACTAAAGGCTATTATTATTCTTTAAGAAACAATGAAGATATATGCGATATGATTCTCGATGAATTTGAAGTAAACGGAGAACATCGCCATATAATCAACGGACATGTTCCTGTGAAAGCTGTAAAAGGTGAAAAACCGATTAAAGCCAATGGTAAACTGATGGTTATAGACGGAGGTTTTTCAAAGGCATATCAACCGGAAACTGGAATAGCAGGCTACACTCTTGTTTTCCATTCAAGAGGATTCCAGCTTGTCCAACACGAACCATTCACTTCAAGACAGGAAGCTGTAGAGAAAGGTAAAGATATCAAGTCTACAATACAAGTAGTAGAGTTAAGTAGTAAAAGAATGAAAGTAAAGGATACAGACAAGGGTGAAGAACTTAAAATACAAATAGAAGATTTAAAGAAACTTCTTATAGCTTATCGTTGTGGAATAATAAAAGAAAGAGCTATATAAAAGGTTATTATCCTTACAAAAAACCTTAACAAACAATCAATCCGTAGACAGACTTAGCTATGCCTGTTTACGGATTGACTTTTATGTCTGACTTATAATCTAAAATTTACAATACAAAAAAACAAGTATATATAAAAAAAACGACTGTATGTCTTACATTGACAAACAGTCGTTTTTTTTATATGTATCACCTGTATATTTAAGGATTTGTATAAGTTACTTCCATTTCAATCTTAGTTCCATTTTTACCTTCACCACCAAACAATCTTGCTGCACTGACAGACAAGTCATTTGATATACCAATTATCGCATTATTGTTTTTCGAGTCAACATCAGCAACAACAGGAATCAAAAGAACCTTATTCCAATTCTCGCCAAGCTGTTTACCTGACTTCTCATTTTCCCTTAATTCAGAGAATATATGACTGACAAGTCTATTCAGTTTTGAGAATCTATATGTATTTGTGGTTTTATCGTATGTAGCCAAGAAAGAAGTCTTATCATCAAAAATCTTATTCTCTTCAAAGAATCCTTTATAGTCATCAGTTCTAACCATAAGCAGATTCTGAGGAGCACCTATTTCGTATGGTGAAACTTCAGAACTTTCTCCATCCCCAACATATCTATATTTCTTTAATGATAATGTTACAGAGTTCAGAGTATCGTTTTTATGCTTACTATACATTTCTTCGATAGGGAGTGTCATTTCCGTACAAAGACCTGCCGGAGTCTTGATATATGTATGACTATCTTCTTTCTCAAGTTCTTGCAGTCTATCATTATGTTCCATTCTTGTAGAAGTCAGCACCTCTTTACTAGCTGAGAATCTAGTAAATGCATAAGCCGTAGAATCCACGACGCCAGTACTGTTTCTCTTCACCTTATATTTGATTTTCATCTTCAATGATATATCGTCTATATATATCACCGAGCCTTCACCTTCCACTACATGAACATAAAAACCCTTAAGTACATTGTTTATAAAAGAGTATGAATCTTTAAAATAACCTTTATTCTCCTTATACTTACTATATATTCTATCGTTTAACTTATTGAGGTTGATAGAATGATAATAATATTTATTTACTTTTTTGATAGAATCACTTAGTGCATGGTCTGCTACAGCAAAAGTCTGTTGTTGCATATTTATGCCTTCTCCATTTTCATCAAGGAATTTTTTAGGATCATAAGAAGTATAATACAAATCGTCAGCGTCACTTTCCTCAATAGTTCTACCCAGTTCGTCTACTTGCAAAGTCTGATTAGCCAACGAGTCTCCATAAAAAGATACATAGACAAACTCCAAATCTGTGCTTACTATTCCTTCAATAGTTTCTGGGAACTCAAAATTTTCAGGACAATTAATCTGAGTAATAAAATCAGCCGAGAACAAGCCGAAATCAGGATCTGTATATCTTCCCAAATAAGCCCTATTGGTCTTGGCAAAGATTTTATCCTTCAATACTGTTTTTGAAGTTGCATTATATGTTGCCGAATAAGCATTGATTTTGTCTATACCGGAAACGAAGTCACCGATACCAGTAGTGGAATCATCGCAGCTATAGAGAGCAGCAGCAAAAGATATTGCCGCCATTAACCTAAGTTTCATACTATCATTATTTTATACATTTATAAATACAAAAATCTATACAGATAAAAAAGTTTTTTTACCTGCATAGATTTCCAAAATCAATCATTTACCAATATCTGATCATATAACAAATTGCATGCTTCTGCATACTCTTCAAAATCATGCTTATAGTCTACAACAGGCAAGTTCAGACCACGAGCATAATCCATAATTTCAGAATCAACATTTTCGCTATTCTGAACAACACCATCAGAATAAGAAATTGCCAGTTTACACAATTCAGTGTAATTTACAGGAGAGTTCATCATCTTCGCATCATCAGCTGTTATATCCTTCAGTTTCAACTGTTCATGCAGATTATCTGCAAGGTTCGATTTAAACCCATCTCCATAAACCGAGAAAACGACTTTAGAATCGCGGAATGAAGGCTCGTCATTATAAGCTTTCTTTATATACAATGGAACCATTGCACTCATCCATCCATGACAATGAATCACATCAGGACACCAACGCAATTTTTTGACTGTTTCCAAAACACCTCTTGCGTAGAATATAGCCCTTTCGCCATTATCTTCATATTCAGTACCATTTTCATCAGTTGTCATCAGTCTGTGCTGGAAGTAATCATCATTGTCTATAAAATAAATCTGTCTTCTTGCAGCCTGTACAGACGCTACCTTGATAATCAGCGGATGATCTGTATCATCAATTATCAAGTTCATACCTGACAAACGTATTACCTCGTGCAACTGATTTCTACGTTCGTTCACGATGCCCCATTTAGGCATAAATGTTCTAATCTCACGGCCTTTATCTTGAATGACCTGTGGAAGATTCTGACCTATAAGCGATAATTCGCTCTCCGGTACATAAGGAGTAATTTCTTGTGTAATGAATAAAACTTTTTTTGCGCTCATGTTATTATTAATTGCTCATAATTGCTCTGCAAAGATACAAAAAATTAAGGATACAGAGAAATGGTATGTACAATAATTACTTATAGTATGTTAACGCAACTCTTTTTTTTACATAAAACCTATTATACCGAATTACAAATAGTCTGATTTACAAATTAAAAGTATTTTTTCTTCCATATTTTTCCTTATATGATAAATAATGTCTTACTTTGCACCGTTTTTGTAAACTTTAGTTATCTTGAATTAGGTTAACCAGCACTTTTTCAAGTATATATTTTCCAGTCCTGTCATACAGGCAGAGACTTGTGAAATAAACAAAAGAACTAGAAGATTAGTATAAACCATAATATAAAATGAAGTTATTTCAAACAATCAGCGAATTGCGCAACGAATTGGAAGCAGTTCGCAAGCAAGGTAAAACAATAGGTTTAGTACCAACAATGGGTGCATTGCATGAAGGTCATGCATCGCTTGTAAAAAAAGCTGTTAAAGAAAACGACGTCGTAGTAATAAGTGATTTCGTCAATCCTACACAGTTCAACGACAAAAACGACTTACTAAAATATCCACGAACTTTAGAAGCCGACTGCAAACTACTTGAAGAAAATGGAGCTTCATATGTATTTGCACCTTCGGTAGAAGAAATCTACCCTGAAACAGATACTAGACAATTCAGCTATGCTCCACTTGACACTGTAATGGAAGGGAAATACCGTCCCGGACACTTCAACGGTGTTTGTCAGATAGTCAGCAAACTATTCCTTATAGTAGAGCCAGACAAGGCTTACTTCGGAGAGAAAGATTTCCAACAACTTGCAATCATACGCGAAATGGTTCGCCAATATCCTTTCAATATTGAAATTGTAGGATGCCCTATAGTAAGAGAGCATGACGGACTTGCTTTAAGCAGCCGAAATGCAAGACTTTCGTCTGAACAGAGGAATCAAGCCCTTCAGATTTCAAAAACCCTATTCAGCAGCTGTGAATTTGGAAAATCACATAGCCTTGCCGATACAAAGTCGTATGTAGAAAACAAGATAGAAGAGTCAGAAGGATTAAGACTTGAATATTTTGAAATAGTAGACGGAAATACTCTTCAAACAGTAAGCAATTGGGATGACAGCGATTATATAGTAGGATGTATCACTGTTTTCTGTGGCGAAGTAAGACTTATAGACAACATAAAATACAAGGGATAACCAAAAGAAACATTAAAAGAATATGATGATTGAAGTATTAAAATCGAAAATCCATTGCGTATCAGTGACACAAGCCAATCTGAATTATGTTGGCAGTATTACAATAGATGAAGACTTGATGGATGCAGCAAACATGATAGCTGGTGAAAAAGTTCACATCGTAGACAACAATAATGGGGAAAGATTCGAAACCTATATCATAAAAGGTGAAAGAGGCTCCGGATGCATATGCCTTAACGGTGCTGCTGCACGTAAAGTTCAAATAGGCGATGTAGTTATTATCATGTCATATGCTATGATGGATTTTGAAGAAGCCAAGTCATTCAAACCTTCAGTGATTTTCCCCGACACACACACCAACAAACTTGTATAATAGAAAATACTACTGATATGATTTTATAAAACTCAAAAAAAACATCTCATGAGATTTGATTACTTCTCTCATGAGATGTTTTTTTATATAAGGGCTTACAAGCACAATTTCAAAATACTAGAATAATATCTGAGTAAGAAACAATCCTACGACAATGGCAACAAATGTCGAAACAAGTCCCGGCATCATAAAAGAGTGATTAAGCACATACTTGCCGATACGAGTTGTTCCTGTACTATCAAAGTTTATGGCAGCCACCACAGTAGGATAGTTAGGTATGAAGAAATAGCCATTTACAGCAGGGAATAATGCTATCAATACCAATGGTGATATACCCAAGGCTATGCCCAAAGGCACAACAGCACGAACTGTAGCAGCCTGACTATAAAGTAAAATTGACATTACGAACAATGCCAGACCAAAAAGCCATGGCATAGACTCTATTATATGTTCTATAGAAGCTGTAAGCTGCTCCATATTACCAGACAAGAACGTATCACCCATCCAAGCTATACCAAATATGGCAATCACAGCTTGCATTCCAGCCGGGAATATATTACCATGCACAGCCTTTATGCCATCAATTCTGCAAACCAACAATATAATGGCAGAAGTTGTAAGCATTATCATTTCTATTAACGCCGGCATTTCCAGAACTTTCTTCACCCCATCATGCACAAACGAAGGACGCAAAGCATCTATCGAACCAAACAATACTATAAGAGCTGTTGCAAAAAGAAATATAAACACAGAGATACGTGCGTTCTTCAAATTCTCTATATTGAATGATTTTGCAGAACTTGTTTCAACCAGACCTTCCTTCAGTCTTCTTTGATATTCAGGATCGTCTACAAGCTCTTTACCAACTCTTAGAGAGAGAAAAGCCCCTGCCATAACACCTATGAAAGTGGCAGGTATTGTAACCTTCAATATATCAAAGAGAGTTATATCATAGCCAGACAAAAGCCCAAGAAGAGCCACAGTAGCAGCAGAAATGGGGCTGGCAGTAATTGCCTGTTGCGATGCTATCACAGCTATACCCAATGGTCGCTCAGGACGTATTTTTGTTTCTCTGGCCACCTCAGATATAACCGGCAATACAGAATATGCTATATGGCCTGTTCCTGCAATAAAGGTAAAAAGATAAGTTACAACAGGACTCAATATTGTTACATGCTCAGGATGCTTTCGTAATATATGTTCTGCAATCTTAACCATATATTCCAAGCCGCCTG
>JAHHQV010000023.1 GCA_020026175.1 Phocaeicola sp.
CTCCCCGACCGATGAGTTTTTATCAAAACGTTGCGTTTCTATTTGGATTCTTCAAATATTTCATTTAGCGGCTGCTGTCATGCCCAAGCGGCACCATACAATACTGCGATGCAAGCAATTCAAACAATGCACCACAATAGAGCATTATATTAATATGTAAACGACGCAAATCATACCTAAGTTTTTATATTTTTACAGATTAAAATCACTAAATTTGAACAAACAATATAAACATCAAAAAAAACTAATACCTCAGAAAGATATGAAATTTACTTTTAGGATTAAATATCGCACAGTATGGGGAGAAAGCCTGAGAGTGATGATAAACGATGAAGAAGAAAACTCACTGGCTCTTTTCACCCGCAACGGAGATGAATGGCAAGGTACATTCAATGCAGAACTGCCCGATACTCCGGATATAGTATCCTACAGATACGGAGTGTTCAGAAACGGAGTGTGTATAAGGAAAGAAATTGGGGCGATACCGCACTTCATTATAAAGGGAAATGCACAACTCAACCATTGCATCATAAACGACTGCTGGAGGGACTTGCCTACAAACAACCATCTGTACAGCTCGTCATTCAACAATATTCCTCATAGTGAACATCCTCGGATACTCCCCGACTCGATAGGGAGCTGCATTACATTCAGAGCCTTATGTCCGGCACTAAGACATAAGGTGCAAGAACTGGGCTTGATAGGCAACTGCGACTCATTGGGCAATTGGGAGCATTGCCGTCCTCTAAAAATGCAGGAAATTTATCCTTGTGTATGGCAAATCACCATCGACGCCTCAACGCTGAAGTTCCCTTTTGAATATAAGTTTGTGGCAATAAGTTCGAAGACTGGGGCTGTAGAAAAATGGGAAGAAGGCAACAACAGGGTGTTCAACACTCAGCCATTACTGAGAGGTGAGACATACTTTACTAAGGAATCAGAAATTTTCAACAGCGACTCCGGAAAGAAATTAGCAGGCAGTGCAATACCTGTATTCTCCCTCCGCTCGGAAGGAGGATTTGGAATAGGCGACTTCGGAGACTTGAAGAAATACATTGATTGGGCAGCGTTCACACATCAGAAGGCCGTACAGATCTTACCTATAAACGATACTACAAAAGACTACTCATGGAATGACTCATATCCATACAGCAGTATATCAATCTACGCTTTCAATCCTATATATATAGATGTAAGGCAACTGCCAGCACTGAAAGACAGCAACAAGGCACAGGAATACGAAAGAATGAGAATAAGCCTAAACAGTCTGCCACAGATAGATTACGAGAAAGTGTACAAAGTAAAGCGTTCTCTACTAAACGACATTTTCGAGCAAGAAGGCAACAGGATACTTTCGTCTGATGGGTTCAGCGACTTTTTCACCAAAAACAAAGATTGGCTTAAACCATATGCAGTATTCAGTTATCTGAGAGACATCTACGGAACACCCGATTTCTACCGATGGCCAGAATATAGCATCTACAATGCCAACGATACCGAAAGGTTATGCGCCGAAGGCTCTGCAGCCTATCACAAAATAACATTCTACTATTTCCTACAATACATATTACATATCCAATTGCTTGACACAGCAAATCATGCGCGCATGAAAGGTGTAATATTGAAAGGCGACATTCCTATAGGTATAAGCCGTGGAAGTGTGGAAGCCTGGGTAGAGCCTTATTACTTCAACATGAACGGACAGGCAGGAGCTCCACCCGACGCCTTCTCTACAAACGGACAGAACTGGGGATTTCCTACCTACAATTGGGAAGTAATGGAAAAAGACAACTATCTGTGGTGGCGACGTCGTTTTGCGAAAATGTCAGAATACTTTACAGCATATCGTATAGACCATATTCTGGGGTTCTTCCGTATATGGGAAATACCTACACATTCTGTTCATGGTCTGCTTGGACAGTTCGTTCCAGCCATACCTATGAGTGCTGACGAGATAAAAGGCTTCGGACTTAACTTCAATGAAGAACTTATGACAGAGCCTTTCATAAACGACTATATGCTCAATGTCATTTTCGGCGATAAAAGCGACGATGTAAGAACCATATTTGTAGAGAAAACCCACGACGACATCTACAAGATGAAAAGAGAATTTGACACACAACGTAAGATAGAAGCTTACTTCGGAGGAAAAAACGACAAAGAAAGCATCAGCATGAAGGAAGGACTTTATTCACTTATAAGCGATGTCCTGTTTGTAAGAGACAGAAAGAACCCTGCAGTATATCATCCACGCATCTGCGCACAAAACGACTATATATACCGCCAGCTAAACTGGCACGAACAGGAAGCTTTCAACCGCCTATACGAACATTATTTCTACCATCGCCACAACGAGTTCTGGTATGCCGAAGCAATGAAAAAACTGCCCGTACTTACCCAGTCCACCCCGATGTTGGTATGTGGCGAAGACCTTGGCATGGTACCCGAATGTGTTTCGTGGGTAATGAACTATCTACAAATTTTGTCGCTCGAAATCCAAAGGATGCCCAAAGATCCCAAAGATGAATTCGGTCAATTGCAAAACTACCCATTGTTGTCTGTTTGCACCATAGGCACACACGACATGTCCACCCTACGCGGATACTGGAAAGAAAACCCTTCCATTACCGAAAGATACTACCATCACGAACTAGACCATTGGGGTGATGTACCAGCCGAAGCTCCGGGATGGCTTTGCAAGGATATACTAAAAAGACATCTTTCAAGCCCGTCGCTTTTGTGCATACCTACCTGGCAGGACTGGACGTCGATAGACGAAAAGTTACGTAACCCCGACATCGAGACCGAAAGGATAAACATACCTGCCAATCCACATCACTACTGGAGATGGAGGATGCACATATCCATAGAAAATCTTATGAAAGAAGATTCTTTCAACGAGGAAATAATAAAATTAATCGAGGAAAGCGGAAGATAAAAACTGAATCAACTATCATCAATACTGTATTATAATAATAAAGAAGAACAAGGTGATACCAACAACAATCACCTTGTTCTTCTTTTTATAGTTTAATTTTGAGGCGGCTTTTTTATAGACTTACTTTGATAATTTTAGCAGTTCGGCAAGACTCATGTCAAGTTCCTTCGATATTTCCTCGTCAGTCATACCTTGTTTCTTGAATAGCCTGATCATATTTATAATCATGTCATCTTTCTGGTTGAGCTCCTTGTCTTTCTGTTCTATAGCCTTATCCTTCTGCTCTATAGCCTTATCCTTCTGCTCTATAGCCTTATCCTTCTGTTCTATCACCCGGTTTTTCATCATGATGGTAGTGTCTCTCGATTCTATTTCCGACAGGATTTCGTCTTCCACCTCCATATCCCTTCTCACTTCCGGTGCAACGAAAGCCCTTATCAGACGGTCCACCACGAGTTTCTCTTCCAGTTCCATACCGCTTTCGTCTATCTCCATCACATGCTCGTTGCTCTTAAGGCAGTAGCTTTGGTCGAAAACCTGAAGCAGACGTTCAAGCCTGTTTCTCACCTTTCCGTTAAGGTAAGGAATCTGTATGATGATACTGTCGTGAGTAAGGCTTTCAATGAAAGGGTCGGGGACACCAGTCTCAATAGGTTTTGAGTTGTAGTCAAGGTATCTTCGCCGTACATAAACCACAGGCTCCTGCAGGTCTCCCAGCTTATGCCCCAAAATATATATCGAAACGATAGGCAGTCCATATCCGTTAGGATTGACATCCTCGTCAGGGATGTTCTTCTTGCAGATGTACTGGCTGCCAAGATACTGCCTGAAGCGCAGAGTCTCTGTCACCAGCCAGGTCTTTTGCAGTTCTATCAGTATCAGCTGCTCACTCCCGTCATCATTCCTTATAGTGGCTGCAAAGTCTATCCTCATCATCGAGATTTTCCTTTGTGTAACCCCAGTATATTCGTGAGGGCGCATTTCAAGTTTTATGATTTCCTTTTGCAGAAGTGCAGAAAGCATAATCTTGGCAACCCTTTCATCCTCCATCATATACTTGAATACCGAATCGTATATAGGATTTGCTATAAGTACCATAAAAACTCCTTTCTTTATTTTGTTGAGACATTGTTTATTGCGACTTCGTAAAGATACACAATCTTTCTTATTCTGCAAAACAGCATAAGGTCATCGATGTATGTATACGACAAAAAAGACAGATATAAAAAAGAATGAGGATACATCCGCTTTTCGGACACATCCTCATTCTTTTCATTCTCCTACATTAAGTTTTACCACAAAGGAATATTAATATCCAGGGTTCTGCTGTTTTGCAATAACCGGATTGGCATTTGTTTCACTTACAGGAATAGGCAACAATGCTCTGAAATAAGTTCTGTCAAATTTTCTTGAGTCTTTATTTAGAGAATAATGCCATCCCTTATTCTTTTCATCTTCGTATCTTACTATAGTCTCGTTGTTACGCATAGCATCAAAGAAACGGTGACCTTCTCCTACCAGTTCCTTACGGCGTTCCCAAAGAATTTTTTCCAATGAGATTGTTGAAGCATTAAATTCAACGAATTTAGATTCATCTTTAGATCTGGCCTTGCCAAGAACGTTCATATATTCTACAGCTTCATCCACATGTCCTCCACCAAGTTTCATTGCAGCTTCTGCAGCATTAAGATACACTTCCGACAGACGTAGTATTGGAAGGTTTTGAAAACGCATATCGCCCAATTGCCCCATAGGGAATTTGTTGATGAAGATAGGATTGTCCTTATATGTTTTATACATATCTGTAGAATCCTTCTTGTCATCAAACTTTTTCTGGACTGGCAAAATTACAGAGTTTCTGACATCATTAATATCTTTGCTTAGTTCATCTACAAAAGATTTTGTACATATAGCATCTGCATAACCTTCTTCATGATACAAATAAGCGATACCTTCACGGTCTGCCCAGTCGTCTGTACCATTATTGACCAATTCGAATATCATTTCCTTAGTATGGTTTGCATCGTTCTTATCCCAAGCATTGGTATATTCCTCTCCTTTCCACAATTTATATGGAGATTCTGCTATTATCTCTTTTGCTGTAGTCAAAGCCAATTCGTTATCACCCTTATATAGATATACACGTGTAAGCAAAGCCTTGGCTGCCCACAAATCTATATAACCCTGTTGTTTACCAGATGATGACAATGCACCCGACTCTATAGCAGAAGTAAGGTCTGCTATAACATATTTATAAACATTTGCCACAGTTTCTCTCCCCTGCAGTGCATCAAGGTCAAGAGCAGACATCACTACAGGAACTCCAAGTGATGCGCCATTGTCACTTGTATAAGGATTACCATATATTCTCACCAAGTCGAAGTGTCCCAAAGCGCGTACCACCTTAGCCTGAGCATAAATATCATCTACCTCTTTTTTATACTTGTCTGCATCTGTTATCTTTCCACCCTCTACAGCTTCTATAATTCTGTTGGCACGGCGAATTACATTATAAGGTACATTCCATATAGCAGGAGCATCATCTGCTGCATATCTCATTTCGTAGCATGAAGAAGAGCGCATACCCTGAGTTCGTGCTTGCATGTCCTCCCCTCTCACATCGCCATAATAGAACATTCTGGTTGCATAATATTCGTTGTAAGTAGAATTTCCCTGCAAGCCATCGTACATACCATACATGGCAGTCTTTGTGTCATTATAATTAGTTATGGCCTTATCTGCTGCTATACTATCAGAAGGTGTGACGTCCAACCAGTTGTTCACACAAGAAGACAAACTGGCAACTGCCATCGAAAAAACAAATGACTTATATAATTTTGTTATCATATTATCCTTTTATTTTAATTAAAATCCTATTTCTATACCAAATGTAACTGTTCTAAGAGCAGGTGTCTCAAATGTACAAATACCATCAACAGGAGTTTCTGGATCTACATATAAATCCTTCGATTTCCATGTGAGCAAATTATTGGTTGCGATATAAGCTCTAACCTTTCCAAGACCTATCTTGTTACTTATATTAGATGGCATAGTGAAACCTACTGTAAGGTTCTTTATTCTCAAATAGTCAGTTGGCATTAACCAGCGTGAAGAGAATACACCTTTGTTACCGTATACAAACTGCGGAAGTTTTGCATTGTCTCCTGGCTTTTTCCATGTATCCTCAATCTTATAGTAAGCAGGAACGCTACCTGTATAGTTGAAGTTTCCACCATTACTCTGTACCCAACGTGCATTATCATAAGCATGTCCTCCGATAGAGTATGTCAGAGTCATATTGAAATCAATGAACTTCCAGCTTACGAAGTTGCTCAAACCACCCTGTACCTTTGGCTCTACAGAACCAATAATTGTCTTGTTTGCTTCTGCAGAGTTTGTTGTAGTTTTGCGGCTGCCGTCTTCACCGTTGATATAATACATTTCCTTACCTGTATCCGGGTCAACGCCTGCATATTCATAAGCATATATAGAATAGTAAGGTTCACCTACTCTATGAATCAACATACTGTTAATCATTTCATTTTGCTCACCATCCAATTTTTCAAGAGTATTCTTGTTATGGCTAATGTTGAATGTAGTAGTCCATGTCCAGTCTTTGTTCTGGATATTTGTAGACTTTATCTCCAATTCCACACCACGGTTTCTCATAGAACCAACATTCATCAATGTTTTTGCATCACCATATCTGTCAATAATTCCCGGTACACCCGAAATAGCTTTGTCGAGCAACAAATCTTTAGTGTCACGATTATACCATTCGAATGTCATCGACAGTCTGTTCCACAAAGTTACATCAAGTCCCACATTGGTAGCATAGTTCTTTTCCCATTTCATATTAGGATTTTCTATTCTCTTCTCAGCAGAACCGGCATTTCCATTATAGTTATATCCGAATTCATACACACCCATATATCCGTAATAGTCTTTAGGTTGAGTTCCGTTTACACCATAAGAGGCACGAAGTTTCACATCTGTAAGTACATCCTTCACACTTTCCATAAATGACTCTCCAGTAATTCTCCAAGAACCAGAAACAGACCAGAAGTCACCCCAACGACTGCTGCGAGACAAACGAGAACTACCATCACGACGATAGCTGGCACTGAAATAATATTTATTTGCATAGTCGTAGTTCAATCTACCCAAGAAAGAAGTCATTCTGTATTTCATTACAGAACTTGAAGCTCTTGTATCCCCTGCATTTTCTATTTCAGGCAAATAAGATGGATATTTACTACCATTTCCATACATATAATCATAATTATAGTCTTCTGTTTCAAATCCCAACAAGGCATCCAAATTATGAAGTTCAGCTATTGTTTTATTGTATGTAAGCTGAGTCTGAGTATTCAGTTTCGATCTGGTACCCATAACTTTCTGATAAACACCATTTGAAGAACGGCCGTCATTTGAACGAGGATCCCACCATACTCTTTCGTTATTTTGATTGAAATCATAGCTCAAAACTTCTTTCAAGTTCAAATTATCCCAAACATTCCATGTCGCTGCAATCGAACCCATAAAGCGGTTCACAGTACTCCTATTATAGTTATAGAATTCAGTTTGAACAGGATTGGCACCATTAAGAGCCGGGAAATAAGAAGCAAAACTTCCATCTTCGTTATAAGGATAAGAAGAAGGAGAAGCAGTCATGGCATAACACATGATAGGACTTGCAAAACTTGTGCCCTCATTGTTTACATTCTGAGTTGAATTTGTAAACATAGCATTTGCGTCAATAGAGACACGTCCTGCCTTATGATTAACATTAGCTCTACCGGTAAATCTTTCATAACCAGACACGTTTGTTATACCTTCTTGTTTAGTATATGCAAAAGATGTATAGAAGCGAGTCTTTTCAGAACCACCCTGAGCGCTTACTTCATAATTTTGGTGAGTGCCTTTTCTGAAAAGCACATCTTTCCAATCAGTATATCCGCTCCATGGTTTGGCTGCAAAATCGTCAATATTTCCGTCAGCAAAAGCTACGGCTTCATCTATTGTTTTTCCTTCATTAAGCATAAAATTCTGAAGTCCCAAATGAAGGATTTCTCTTCTGTCTTCACCGCTCAATACAGGACGATAGTTGATAGCCATATCAGACATACCCCAGTCGGCTTTCACATTGAATTTAGTTTTTCCGGCAGTTCCTTTTTTAGTAGTGATGATAATCACACCGTTTGCAGCTCTCGAACCATACAGAGAAGCAGCAGCGGCGTCCTTGATTACAGTCATAGACTCAATATCATTGCTATTCAATGTTGCCATCAAGCTATTGCCAGAATCGGCATAGTCGAATTCGCTCACATTTTCACTCAACATAGGCACACCGTCTATTACATATAAAGGCTCGTTTGAAGCATTGATAGAACCCATACCACGGATACGCACAGAAGCTACTGCTCCCGGCTGACCAGATGTAGATGTAATCTGTACACCAGAAATAGAACCAGCCAAACGATCCTGAACACTTATTGACGGAACGTCTTTAAGTTTTTCGGTTGTCATGCTCGAAGCAGAACCTGTAAAAGATGATTTTTTGAAATTACCATAACCAGTTACCACTACTTCATCCAACAACTCTGTATCCGAATGAAGCACAACATTCACAACTTCCTTTATAGCTACTTCCACACTTTTCATTCCTATGAATGACACCTGCAAAGTTCTTGCCGAACTTGGAACATTGTTAAGGGTAAAATTACCGTCAATATCAGTAACGGTACCTACAGTAGTACCTTTTACCAATATTGATGCACCTACTACTGGCAAACCGTCTTCATAAGAAGTAACAACACCTGTTACTTTTGAGATCTGAGCGTTTACCAAACCTATGCCTATAAATAGACAGGTCATTAACAGCATCAATTTTCTTTTCATAAAAACCTCTCTTAAAGTTTAACTTTACATTAATAAAATTTTATTCACTCTAACATGATGCAAAAGTACAAATATTTTTTTAATTATAAATCTTTTTTTAACCATAAATCCTATTTTGGTCGCTTTTTAACACTTTAAGACCTATTAATGCTTGATAATAGCCATTAAACGATGTGTTATAGCATATTGATTTTAGTTATCAGCTATGAATATCACAAATATTACGATTTAAAGGAAGAGTATTGTTTTAGATTACATCTTTTATGTACAGACCTATTTAATTATTACAATTTATAAACTTATCCTATACACATGAAGAAAATTAGATTCAGACTGTTTTTTAACAAAAAGAAAGCATTTTGCAAAAACAAATTAGAAGAAGTGAAAATAGAAGCTGTACAAAACTCAAAATCTATACATTTTTCTACAAATGTATATCTGTATAGTCACCAATGGGAAGAAAGCACCTCGGAAATAATCAACCATCCCAATGGAGAAACTCTCAACAGATTCCTTCAGGAAGAGTTGATAAAGCTGGAATGGAAGGAATTGCAGTATTGGAAACAAGGAAAAAGCTTTTCGCTGAAAGACATAGACGATATGTTGGGTACATGTAATGAAGAAAAATTATCGTTTACAGAATTTTGCAAAGAATATATATCGAAAAGTAACAAAAAGGAAAGTACAAAGAACAATCTTATGACAACTGTAAAAATACTCGAATCTTTCAGCTATGAAAAGCAGATTAATAACATTGATTATAATTTCATGGTGGAGTTCGAGAATTTTCTGCAATGCAAAAATTACAAGGTCAACACTATAACCAAGCATATAAAGCACATAAAGTCTTTTTATATGGAAGCTGTAACCAGAAACCTCATCATTTCTTCTGATGATAATGTGTATCATTATAAAACCAGAAACGATAAATATAAATATTCGTTCCTTATTCCCGAAGAACTGGAAAAACTGGAGAATGTAAATCTAGACAACGGATACTACAGGTTGCAACATTCGCTTGATGCGTTTTTATTTTGCTGTTATACAGGACTAAGATATTCCGATTTTCGTTCGCTGAACGCAGATTCCATAGTCAGGATAGACAATAATGAATGGATTGTATTTAAGTCAGTAAAGACCAATGTAGATACAAGACTGCCTTTATATCTGCTATTTCAAGGAAAAGCAAGTGCTATACTTGACAAATATCGTAGAGACATTAATTCTTTTTTCAGAATCAAGGCAAATTCGTCTGTAGACAAGGATTTGATAATGATAAAAAAACTATCAGGCATCAATACGCATATATCTTTTCATACTGCAAGACATACTAATGCTACATTATTAATATATAAGGGAGTGAACATTACTACAGTACAGAAACTGTTGGGTCATAAAAGCATAAAGACAACACAGCATTATATCGACATACTTCCCGAAGGTATCATTAATGATTTGAAAAGAGGTTTTGCAAAATAATATCGCATATTTACATATTGTATCACTTTTAATGGATGTGGCTTACATATTATTGTAATATATCATGTTTTTATATTTTCTATTGGACTTGAAAATTGAGAAATAGAACGAGATGTTAAAGGGATGCATTGCTTTGATTATTGATAGTTGTATTAAAATGCTCATATTGTTAAATACGGACAGCAATTTAACCATTCATTTCATACTGACGAATGGTATATCACCCGAAAACGATTAGGAATTCTTACAATAACAATAGGTTATTCTCATTAAAACTCCTAAGCGATAAATTATAAATGTAAGAAAGATGTCGGAATTGTCCGAAAAACAGACTATTCATACTTAGAAGACGAACGATTGTTTACACTACCGTTTTGTCAAAAAGAACATATAATATCCTATATATTAGTTTTTTTCTATATAAATGTCGTTCTACAGACTATAATATAATATTAGCAGCGTAATAATATCTTTATGAAAAAATATATGCCTGTCATTTTCTTATATTTATAACTTACAATGTGTGATGTGTCATTTAAGCTATTATCTACATCTCGTTTTTTACATTTTGACAAAATGTATTTTTTTGACATGCAGTTCTGCAATACCAATATGACACCTGCAAAGTTCGGCAAGAACTTTGCAGGTGTCATTCATAGGAATGAAAAGTGTGGAAGTAGCTATAAAGGAAGTTGTGAATGTAGTGCTTCATTCGGATACAGAGGTCTTAGACGAGGTTATGGTAGTTGCATATGGTACTGCAAAGAAATCTTCATTTACAGGTTCGGCTTCGGCTGTAAGCGGTGATAAGATTTCAAAGATGCAAGTATCATCGGTTTCAAAAGCACTTGAAGGTGCAGCAGCCGGTGTACAGGTTATCACTACAAGCGGACAGCCAGGTGAAAACTCAAAGATTCGTATCCGTGGTATCGGTTCTTTCAGTGCTTCTTCTGCTCCTCTTTATATTGTAGACGGTATGCCATTTGATGAAGGTTCTATTAACTCTATCAACCCGTCGGATATTGAAAGCATGTCTATATTGAAAGATGCTGCTTCGGCTGCTCTATATGGTTCGCGTGCTGCTAATGGTGTGGTAATGATTACAACCAAAAAAGGTTCTTCAGACAAATCACGTGTAAGCCTGGAGGCTCGTTGGGGCGTCAATACTCGTGCTATCCCTGAATATGACATCATGAAAGATCAGAGAATGTTTGTAAAAACAACTTGGGATTTATTGAAAAATCAGCTTGGTAATGGACAGAAAGCCACTGATGGCTTGATAAACCAAATCGGATACAATCCATTTGTAGGAGTTGCAAACAATGAAATGGTTTTGCCGGACGGTACTGTATCTTCTGCAAGACTGAAACATAACGACGATTGGGCTAAAGAATCAATGCACAATGGCTTGAGACAGGAGTATAACTTGAATTTGCAGGGTGGTAGTGCTAAGAGTACTCACTTCTTCTCTGTAGGTTACTTGAAAGACGAAGGTATCTTGCGTAACACAGACTTCGAACGTATATCTACTCGTATGAACCTGACTCATAATGTAAACAAATACATTGACTTGAGCGCAAATCTTTCTTATTCGAGAGGTGAGAAAAATGCAGGACAGGCTCAGGGAGCAAGCCTTGGAAATATTTCAAATGCTTTTGCATTTACACAGAATATTGCCCCTATATATCCTGTATATGCGTACGATGAAAACGGAAAAAGACTTTATGACGAAAACGGAAAGTCACTGTACGACTTTGGTGACGGTGTTTATTCTATTCGTAAAGGTAGTTTTGCAAACCAAAACGTAGCATCAAATTCTGACTTGGATGTTCACCGTACTTTAGATGATAACTTTTCTGGTCGTGGTACTGTAACTTTGAATCTGATTAAAGGACTTAAAGTTTCTGCAAATATCGGTTATGACCTCAACAATCAGGTCCGCACTGACCACATGAACCAATTGTATGGCGATGCCTCGAAGGTTAACGGACGTACTTACAAATATAATTTGCGTACACAGGCGCTGACTGCCAACCAAATTGTAAATTATGCAAATTCATTCGGCAAACATTCCTTAGACGTAATGCTTGGCCATGAATCATACCTTTACATACATAATTATCAATATACTCATAAGTATAATTTCTATACTATCGGAAATCCGGAATTCAACAATGCCATTGCTATGGATAAAATGGAATCGTATACTCAAGAGCATAGCATTGAAAGTTATTTCGGACGTATAAATTATGATTATGACGACAGATTCTATCTGTCTGGTAGTCTTCGTACTGACTCTTCTTCTAAATTCCACCCAGACCATCGTAGAGGTACTTTCTGGTCTGTAGGAGGTTCTTGGAGAATGACTCAGGAAGAATGGCTGAAAGATGTAAGCTGGTTGTCTGACTTGAAACTGAAAGCAAGTTATGGTACTCAAGGTAATGACGGTATATTGGATATTTATGGTAATGTTGTTTACCAACCATACATGAAGCAATATACTGTATCAAACAACAACGGCGACTTCTCTGTAGTAGAGACTTATCGTGGTAACAAAGACCTTACATGGGAAAAGAGCAAGAACTTCAACGTGGGTTTAGAAGCTGGAATATTTGAAAACCGATTGAAACTTGAAATGGAATATTTCTTGAAGAATACTTCAGACATGTTGTATAATATGCCGTATGCTATTTCTTCTGGTATTTCATACATTCCGATGAACTTGTTGGATATGAGAAACCAAGGTGTTGAATTTACTATCAATGCCACTCCTATACAAACTGAAGATTTCGTTTGGGCAGTGACATTGAACGGTTCTCATTTCAACAACAAGATTCTGAATCTGCCGGAAAAAAACAAGAAAGATGGTATTGTACACGGTAAAGGCAATATGTTCCGTTTGACCGAAGGTGGTTCTTTGTATGATTTATACATTCAAGACTATGCAGGCGTAGACCCTAAAACAGGTGCTGCACTGTGGTATAAAGACGAAGAGGTAGACGGAAAGATTGTTCGTACTACTACCGACAAGTACGATCAGGCTACCAAGTACGACTTGGGAAGTACATTGCCCGACTTCCAGGGAGGTCTTTCTATGGATTTCACCTATAAGAATTTTGACTTGTCTATCGGTACTAACTTCCAGATAGGTGGTAAGATTTACGATAGCATGTATTCGGGCTTTATGCACTCAGGTAGCAGCGAAGGCAGCAACTGGCACAAGGATATCCTTAATGCATGGACTCCTGAAAATACAAATACAGATATACCGGTACTTAACGGAGACCAGAATGCAAATGCAAGATCTTCACGATTCTTGATCAACGGGTCTTACTTCAACATACGTAACATTTCATTGGGATATTCTTTCCCAAGCAAATGGATGAAAGCTATTCAAGCTAATTCTGCACGTATCTATGTATCGGCAGACAATGTGGCTATGTTCTCAAAGAGAAAAGGTTTGGACCCTCGCCAGTATGAATACGGATACTCGGCAGCCAATTATTCTGCTATCCGTGCCATCTCATTTGGTGTAAATATTAACTTCTAAAAAAAATGAAATTATGAAATATTCTAAATATCTGATGCTATTGGCAATACCAGCTTTTATGGCTTCTTGCAGTAGTGACTTTTTAGACAAAGATGTAAGCAAAAATGCTTCGGAAGAGCAGATTCAGGATGCCATCAACAGAGACCCTGCTGCCATAGATGCTTTTATCTCGGGATATTATAAAAACCTATTTAATCCAGAAGCCGGACAGGCTCATGATGACTTCGGATTGAAGGCTTTCGAGCTGGCTACCGACTTGATGGGCGGTGATATGGCTATGAACACTCAGGCATTCTTTGTATTCGACTATATGCTGGATAACCGATTGGCAATGTTCAGACGTACTACTACTTTCTATCAGGAACTGTATGCGGTAATCAATGGTGCAAACGATGTAATTGCAAAATTGCTTTTATTGGACGATCAAGAAAACGATGAAGTAAAGGCTAAATTAGGACAGAGTTATTCGTTGAGAGCATATATGTACTATTGGTTGGTAAACATGTATCAGCAGCCATATCAGTGGAACAAAGACAAGCCAGGTATTCCTCTTTATACAGAAAAAGGGACCAAAATGGAACGTGTTCCGGTAAAAGAAATCTATACACAGATGCTGGCAGATGCCAAGAATGGTTATGAACTGCTGAAAGGCAAAAAGTCTTCGGATAAGAGCAAAATCAATGAATTTGCTGCTGCTGCTATCTATGCAAACATTCTTTCTTTTGTAGATGATACACCAGACCAATGGAATGAAGTTGCAAAGTATGCAAAAGAAGCAATCAAGGGAGGTTCATTGATGTCGCATGAAGAACTGCTTTCAGGATTCAATGACATAAACTTGAGCGAAGTGCTTTGGGGCTCAGATATAAATGCTGAAACTAATACATTCTATGCTTCATTCATGAGCCACATGGATCCTAAAGGTCCTGGTTATGGAGGTGCATTGGGGGCTTTTAAAATGATTTCAAGCGACTTATATGACAAAATAGCAGATGATGACATCCGTAAGAAGTGGTTCGGCATTGAATTACCAGAAAAGACCCTAATTATAATATAAAGCAATACATCCAACACAAATTCTCTGATACTAGTACAATGGGTACAGGTGATGTATTCGCATCAGACTATATCTATCTGAGAACAGGTGAAATGTATTTCGTGGCAGCCGAAGCGCTTTACCGTGCAAACAAGCCGGATGAAGCCAAGAACATGCTAAATGAAATCATGAAAACCCGTAACCCTAACTATAATTTCAATGGAACGGGTCAAGCCTTACTGGATGAAATCTGCTTGCAGAAACGAATTGAAATGTGGGGTGAAGGTAAGAGATTGTTTGACATGAAACGCCGCAATGAGGATTTGGACCGCTCTAAGGGTACTAACCATCACGAATTGGTCAAGAAGAATCCTATCGTAAAAGCAGGCAGCAATTTGTTTATCTATCAGATTCCAGAAAACGAATTGAAAGCAAACAGTGCTATCACTGAACAGAATGATTAATTGAAATAAATTGACATTAAACATAGAAAATTGTAAACTTAAGAGGCTGTCTCAAATTACTTTGAGATGGCCTCTTTTGTCTTCTTTTATAAATATTTTCTTCCACAGATAAGCATTAGTCGGTTTAAAAGAGAAAAATTCTACCCTGTTTACTTCTTTTTTTTTATATCTTTTTTATATCTGCCTTTCTTGTCGTATACATACACCGCTGATTTTATGTTGTTTTGCAGAATAAGAAAGATTGTGTATCTTTACGAAGCCACAATAAACAATGTCTCAACAAAATAAAGAAAGGAGTTTTTATGGTACTTATAGCAAATCCTATATACGATTCGGTATTCAAGTATATGATGGAGGATGAAAGGGTTGCCAAGATTATGCTTTCTGCACTTCTGCAAAAGGAAATCATAAAACTTGAAATGCGCCCTCACGAATATACTGGGGTTACACAAAGGAAAATCTCGATGATGAGGATAGACTTTGCAGCCACTATAAGGAATGATGACGGGAGTGAGCAGCTGATACTGATAGAACTGCAAAAGACCTGGCTGGTGACAGAGACTCTGCGCTTCAGGCAGTATCTTGGCAGCCAGTACATCTGCAAGAAGAACATCCCTGACGAGGATGTCAATCCTAACGGATATGGACTGCCTATCGTTTCGATATATATTTTGGGGCATAAGCTGGGAGACCTGCAGGAGCCTGTGGTTTATGTACGGCGAAGATACCTTGACTACAACTCAAAACCTATTGAGACTGGTGTCCCCGACCCTTTCATTGAAAGCCTTACTCACGACAGTATCATCATACAGATTCCTTACCTTAACGGAAAGGTGAGAAACAGGCTTGAACGTCTGCTTCAGGTTTTCGACCAAAGCTACTGCCTTAAGAGCAACGAGCATGTGATGGAGATAGACGAAAGCGGTATGGAACTGGAAGAGAAACTCGTGGTGGACCGTCTGATAAGGGCTTTCGTTGCACCGGAAGTGAGAAGGGATATGGAGGTGGAAGACGAAATCCTGTCGGAAATAGAATCGAGAGACACTACAATCATGATGAAAAACCGGGTGATAGAACAGAAGGATAGAACTATAGAGCAGAAGGAGAAAGAACTAAGCCAGAAAGATGACATGATTATAAATATGATCAGGCTCTTCAAGAAACAAGGTATGACTGACGAAGAAATAGCAAAGGAACTTGATATTAGTATAGAAAAACTACTAAGATTGTCAAAAGTGAACTTATAAAAAAACTGCCGCTTTATGCATTTTTCTAATGCAAAGCGGCAGTTTTTTATCTATCTACCAGAACTTATTCTGTTCTTCATTATACTCGAACCCTGCTTCTCCAAGGCGTCTTACAATTTCATCCTTACTTACTCCCATATCCTCACAAAGTGAATCAAGAGAAGAATAAAAGTCCCTTAATTTCATATTTATCATGCTATACAGCATCATAGGGTCATTGGGTAATTCCATTTATATTGTTTTTAATTGCTATATTTCTTTTTCGGATGCAAAGTTATAAAAGAATTTTATGTTTTAGTTTGCCATTTCAGATATAAACTTGATACGTACAAGTCTTATTTCTTCTTCTGAATAGTCATCACCAAGTTCATCCATAGCATCTTCTATATCATCTGTTTCAGACTCCTTGAAATAGTCGTAGATATCAAGCATATGGTCTTCATCCATTATCTCATCCAAGAAATAATCTATATTCAGTTTGGTGCCAGAATAGACTATAGCCTCAACCTCATCAAGAAGTTCGGAAAACTCTATTCCTTTAGCCAATGCTATATCGTCCAATGCAACCTTTCGGTCGATGCTTTGGATGATAGAAACCTTCAATTTTGATTTGTTGGCTACGGTTCTTACTCTTAAGTCTTCAGGTCTATCGATTTCATTCTCTTCACAATGTGTCTTTATTAAATCACAGAATTCCTGACCGTATCTTTTGGCCTTTCCTGCTCCTACTCCCGGAATGTTCTGAAGTTCATCCAGTGTGATAGGGTATATTGTAGCCATAGCCTCTAATGACGGATCCTGGAAAATTACGTAAGGAGGAACATCAAGTCTCTTTGACATTTTCTTACGCAAATCCTTCAACATAGAGTATAACGCCGGGTCTACTGCACACGAAGCTCCTCCACGCATAGGTGTTTCTTCCACTTCTTCATCATCAAAATCTGTATCTTCTACTATTTTGAATGACTTCGGGTGCTTCAGGAACTTGTGTCCTGCCAGAGTTACTTTAAGTAATCCGTAGTTTTCTACATCTTTTGTAAGATATCCTGCTATAAGTGCCTGACGTATTACAGAGTTCCACAAACGTTCCTCTTCCCCCATTCCCGAGCCGAAAACTTCCAGTTCGTCATGCTTGTGAGCCAATACTTCAGATGTTTCTTTTCCTAACAGGACATCAATAATATAATCTTGTTTAAAATTTTCTTTTACTGCAATGATTGTTTCAATCACTGCACATAATGAATCCTGAGCCTCCACTTGTTTTTTTGGATTTAAACAGTTATCACAATTACCGCAATTTTCTTCCGTATATTCTTCTCCGAAATAATGTAACAGTATTTTCCTTCTACATACAGATGATTCTGCATATGCAGCTGTCTCTAGAAGAAGCTGCTTGCCTATTTCCTGTTCGGATATAGGCTTGCCTTGCATAAACTTCTCCAGTTTCTGCAAGTCCTTGCTGGAATAAAATGTTATGCATTGACCTTCTCCACCGTCTCTTCCTGCACGACCAGTCTCTTGATAATATCCCTCCAGACTCTTTGGCACATCATAATGAATAACAAATCTCACATCTGGCTTGTCTATACCCATACCGAAGGCTATGGTAGCTACAATTACTTCTACATTTTCTTTCAGAAAATCATCTTGATTCTGATTTCTTGCAGCCGAATCCATTCCTGCATGATATGGACGAGCCTTTATACCGTTTGCACAAAGGATTTCGGCTAGTTCCTCAACCTTTTTTCTGCTAAGACAATAAATTATGCCAGACTTACCTTCGTTCTGTTTTATGAACTTTATAATGTCACGGTCTACATTATTTGTCTTCAACTTCACTTCGTAATAAAGATTAGGACGATTGAACGATGACTTAAATTCTTCTGCATCTACCATTCCAAGATTTTTCTGTATATCCATCTTCACCTTCGGAGTGGCAGTAGCTGTAAGTGCTATAACCGGAGCCTTGCCTATTTCGTTTATTATAGGGCGTATTCTTCTGTATTCAGGACGAAAATCGTGTCCCCATTCTGAAATACAATGAGCTTCGTCTATTGCATAGAACGAAATCTTCACACTACGCAGAAATTCTACATTTTCTTCCTTTGTAAGTGACTCGGGAGCGACATAAAGCAATTTTGTCTTACCTGAGGAGATGTCGGACTTCACCTGGTCTATTGCAGACTTGGATAAAGAAGAGTTTATGAAATGAGCTATACCATCATCTTCGCTGAAGTGACGCATAGCATCCACTTGATTTTTCATAAGTGCTATAAGCGGAGATATTACTATTGCAGTGCCATCCATCATTAGTGAAGGCAACTGATAGCACAAGGATTTTCCTCCTCCGGTAGGCATAAGTACAAATGTATCTTTTCCATCAAGAAGACTTCTTATTATAGCCTCTTGATTCCCCTTGAATTTGTCAAATCCGAAATGCTTTTTTAGCTGTTCTGTCAAATTGATATTTCCCGTCATGCCTCTTATGAATATTTAATGGTTAATTATACTGGACATTTCTATCTTGTATAACAAAGTTATAAACAACTTTTAAATTCACACAATAATAAATGAAAAATATTGTCCGGAAAAATGCTTTTTTATTCATTTTCTAATTACACATTCTTTAATCGAGAGATATTAGCCTTTGACATCTGCTCTTTAGCATAATCTAATGTTACAACATATTCGCTGATGTCTTGTGATGGGATATCATACATTATATCCATCATGATTGTCTCGACGATAGAACGCAATCCTCTTGCACCCAACTTATATTCAATGGCCTTGTCTACTATATACTCAAATACTTCAGGCTGGAACTGCAATTTGACCCTGTCCATTTCAAGCAACTTGATATATTGTTTTATTATCGAGTTCTTTGGTTCTGTCAATATCTGTCGAAGAGCATTTCTGTCAAGAGGATTTAGATATGTAAGAATAGGAAGACGACCAATGATTTCGGGTATAAGTCCGAAACTCTTCAAATCCTGAGGTGCTATATACTGCATCATATTGTTCTTGTCTATTTTTACAGATTCCTTTACAGAATTATATCCCACCACATTGGTGTTAAGACGCTGGGCTATCTTTCTTTCAATACCATCGAAAGCTCCTCCGCAGATAAAGAGAATATTTTTAGTATTGACTGCTATCATCTTCTGGTCAGGGTGTTTTCTGCCTCCTTGAGGTGGGACATTCACTACTGAACCTTCGAGCAGTTTCAACAGTCCCTGCTGCACTCCTTCTCCACTAACATCCCTTGTTATCGAAGGATTATCTCCCTTGCGTGCTATCTTGTCTATTTCGTCGATAAACACTATACCACGTTCGGCTTCTTCCACATTATAATCGGCAACCTGAAGCAAACGTGTAAGAAGGCTTTCTATATCTTCGCCCACATAACCTGCTTCTGTAAGTACTGTTGCATCGACAATAGTAAACGGAACCTTCAAGAGTTTTGCTATAGTACGCGCCAAAAGAGTCTTGCCTGTACCCGTACTACCTACCATGATGATGTTAGATTTCTCTATCTCTACATCATTATTGTCTGTAGTCTGCATCAAACGCTTATAATGGTTATACACGGCAACTGAAAGATATTTCTTTGCATCATCCTGACCTATAACATATTGGTCGAGGAAATTCTTTATTTCAGATGGTTTTGGCAATTCATGCATTTCAAAGCCCATACTTGATGGCTTCATCTGCTTTGCGGTTTCTTTAACTATTTCGCTGGCCTGAACAGCACACGAATCACATATGCATCCGTTAACGCCTGTAATCAGAAAACCTACTTCGTTCTCAAAACGTCCGCAAAAGCTACATTTTTTTCTTGTTCTAGATGTTTTTGAATTTTCCAAGGATTTATAACCTTTAAAGTTTTAATTACTTATTTACCGAAGTAAGACTATACTGTATACTAAAGAGATGGCTTGCGAGACATAATCTCGTCAATGATACCATAATCTTTTGCTTCCTGAGAAGTCATCCAGTAGTCTCTGTCTGAGTCTGCCCATACCTTATCAAATTCTGTATGAGAATGTTCGGCTATGATATTATACAATTCTTTCTTTATCTTCATTATTTCACGAGCAGTGATCTCGATATCTGAGGCCTGTCCTTGTGCGCCACCCAACGGCTGATGTATCATCACCCTTGAATGTGTAAGAGCAGAACGCTTGCCTTCCTGACCTGCCACAAGAAGGACTGCCGCCATAGAAGCAGCAAGACCTGTACAGAATGTGGCTACATCGCTACTGATAAACTGCATTGTATCATATATACCCAATCCGGCATATACAGAGCCACCAGGTGAATTGATATATATCGATATATCCTTACCAGGATCTATTGAGTCAAGATAAAGAAGCTGTGCCTGTAGCGTATTGGCAGTATAATCATTGATTTCTGTACCTAAAAAAATGATACGGTCCATCATCAGACGTGAAAATACATCCAACTGAGTTACGTTGAGCTGTCTTTCTTCGAGGATATATGGATTAAGATAACCCGACTGTGACTTTATAACGTCATCAAGCATCATACTACTCATGCCAAGATGCTTGGTAGCATATTTTTTAAAATCATTCATTTCTAATCGGTTTTTAAATTAGTGAATAAAAAAGAGACTTTTAGCCATCTTTTCTGATTGTAACTTGTAAACTCCAGTTATACAGAAAAGCCTCGGTTAAAAGCCTCTTCCAGATATTTGCCTCAGCCATTAACTTCAGCCAGAAATTAAATTACTGAAACATTCCGTTGAAATCTTCTACAGAAATGTTCTTGTGGTTCAAGACAACCTGACCTTTAACAGCAGTAGCAAGTTTAGATTCAATTACTCTATTAATCAATGCTTCTACGCTTTCACGCTTCTTAAGCATTTCCTTAGAGTAGTTTTCAAGCAATTCTTCAGGAACGTTAAGCATACCATACTGAGCGAACTGAGCACGAGTTGCATCTTTTGCCATTTCCTGGATATCAGACTGTTCTACTTTTACATCGTTTGCAGCAACCAATTTTTCTTTAATCAAGTGCCATGTAAGTTCTTCAAGGCTCTTGTCATAGTTTTCGTTTACATATTCTTCACCTTTTTCCTTGTTGTTATCAAGCATGATACGCTTCATCAAGTCATCGGCAAATGTCAACTTACCAACCTTACCCATTGTATAGTTGCGAAGATCAATCATGAACTTATAATCACTGTCTGAAACAAACTGAGTAGCAATGCTTTCTTTTACCTGAGCACGGAATTCTTCTTCGTTTGTAGCTTTTCCTTCACCCAAAACCTGATCGAACAATTCCTTATTCAATTCTCCTGGAATCATACGAGTGATTTCTTCTATCTGGAAGCTGAAGTTTCCTGTGTGGTTGGCAACTTCTTCTTTTGCTACTTTAAGAAGTGAAGAAAGTTCAACTTCGTTGTTGTCGAAAGCTACAGATGGATTGAATACCAATACTGTATTTAATTTAGCTCCTTCGAAAACAGCTTTCTGGTCATCGTTCTTCATATATGAAGGCATCATCACTGCACCTTCTACCTGCACACCGCCTTCTTTTGTGTTGCCGTTTTCGTCAAGTTCGGCCAAAAGACCTTTCAACATGTCTTTGTCCTGGTAATCTTCTACCTTGACATATTTGGCTGTACGCTGAGTGTACATAGTAATCTGCTGATCTACCATCTCGTCTGTAACTTCGACATCATAATAATCAACAGTATCGTTGTTTGAAAGTTCAATTGAGAATTCTGGAGCCAAAGCTATATCGAATGAAAACTCAAAGTTTTCGTCTGTTTCAAAATTAATGTTGTTTTCTTTTGGAAGAGGAGTTCCAAGCATATTTACCTTGTTGTCGCGGATATACTCACCTACTTTTTCCTGTAGCAATTTGTCTACTTCTTCAAGCAATACTGATACACCATACTGTTTCTTTATCAATCCCATTGGAACCATTCCTTTACGGAATCCTGGCATATTCACTCTCTGACGTAAAGTCTTAAGTGCTTTTTCTACTTTTTCCTGATAATCAGCTTTTTCAATCTGAGCAGTAAGTACAGCACTTACTTCGCTTAAGTTTTGTAATGAAATATTCATTTCTTTGTATTTTATTTATTATTACTATTTTATTTAACTACAATTTAGGGTGTGCAAAAATAATGTTTAATATTGCAAATACCAAAAAGTCAAGACAAAAAAAGACTTTTTTTGACAAGAGCATACATTAAGCTATAATATTGATGCACTATTATCAATAATTCTGTAACTGAAAATCTTTTCTACGCAATACAAAACTATTACTCAAATATTTTTCACGGACAACCTTGTTTTCGGCCAGTTCTTCAGGAGTGCCTTGAAAAAGAATCTTACCCTCGAACAACAAGTATGCCCTATCTGTAATGCTCAATGTTTCCTGAACATTATGGTCTGTTATCAATATACCGATATTCTTGTCCTTCAGTTTCCATACTATATGCTGTATGTCTTCCACAGCGATAGGATCTACTCCAGCAAAAGGCTCGTCAAGCATTATAAATTTAGGGTCTATAGCCAGACATCTTGCTATTTCAGTACGTCTTCTTTCTCCACCCGAAAGCTGGTCGCCAAGATTCTTCCTCACTTTCTGAAGACGAAACTCTGCTATAAGACTTTCAAGTTTGTCCTTCTGATACTCACGGCTCTTGTTTGTCAACTCCAATACAGATGAAATATTGTCTTCCACACTCATTTTGCGGAATACCGATGCTTCCTGTGCTAAATATCCAATGCCGTTCTGGGCACGCTTGTACACGGGATAAGATGTTATATCATTATCGTTGAGATATATATGTCCTTCATTGGGAACAATAAGACCTGTAGTCATATAAAAAGAAGTTGTCTTGCCGGCACCGTTCGGTCCTAGCAATCCTACGATTTCTCCTTGTCTTACATTTATCGAAACATTATTGACTACAGTACGCTTGCCGTATTTTTTCACAAGATTTTCGGTGCGCAACACCATACACTCTTCCGTACCTATAGGTATCTCTGTTTTTACGGATTTGTCTTCGTACTGCTTATCTTTTAGTTCTGTCATATTGGTTTATATTTGTCGCAAAAGTAGTAAATTTATTGGGTAATGTAGTTATTTGTCTTAAAATCATCATTTTTTTTTATCTTTACAACTAAAAAACAGTACTTTTGTACTAAATATTATATTATTATGGTAAAACCAATTTCAAATTTAGGTAACTACATGCTCCTAATGGGAAGAGTATTTTCTCGTCCTGAAAAATTTAGAGTATATTTCAAGCAATATGTCAGTGAACTCCAACAGCTGGGCATAAACTCTATAGGAATTGTACTGCTCATTTCCTTCTTCATAGGAGCAGTAATATGTATCCAGATCAAACTGAATATAGAAAGTCCGTGGATGCCACGCTTCGTTGTGGGATATACTACCCGTGAAATCATGTTGCTGGAATTTTCGTCTTCCATCATGTGTCTTATCCTATCGGGCAAGGTGGGATCGAACATTGCATCCGAAATAGGTACAATGAGGGTAACACAACAAATTGACGCTTTGGAAATAATGGGTATCAATTCGGCTTCATATCTGATACTGCCCAAAATCATGGGACTGATGACTATGATTCCGTTTCTTGTCATATTCAGTATTTTTGCCGGAATAATAGGAGCTTTTTGTACTGCATGGCTGGCAGGAATAATGAATGCTACAGACCTTGAATATGGTCTTCAATATTGCTTTATTGAATGGTATATATGGTGCAGTTTCATCAAATCGTTGTTCTTTGCTTTCATTATAGCAAGTGTTTCGGCATATTTCGGATATACTGTTGAAGGCGGCTCAATAGCTGTAGGAAAAGCCAGTACAGACTCTGTCGTTTCAAGCAGTGTGTTAATTCTATTCTCTGATCTTATTCTTACTCAATTATTAATGGGATGATACAATTAAAATCTATATGCAAGTCTTTCGAAGGCAGAACTGTTCTTGAAGATATAAGCTTCACCTTCGAAAACGGTAAAACGAACCTTATTATAGGTCAAAGCGGTTCTGGAAAGACCGTACTCATGAAATGTATTGTAGGGCTCCACACTCCCGAGAAAGGGGAAATTTTATACGACAACAGAAATTTCCTTACCATGGGCAAAAAGGAAACAAAAGCGCTCAGAAAGGAAATGGGTATGATTTTTCAAAGTGCTGCTTTGTTCGATTCTCTGTCTGTACTTGAGAATGTGATGTTCCCTCTAGATATGTTTTCTAACGATACTTATAGAGAAAGGGTTAAAAGAGCGCAATTCTGTCTGGACAGGGTAAATCTTATTGATGCTCAAAATAAGTATCCAGGTGAAATTAGCGGAGGTATGCAAAAGCGTGTGGCAATAGCAAGAGCTATAGCTCTGAATCCACAATATCTGTTTTGCGATGAGCCAAACTCTGGACTGGACCCGAAAACCTCTCTTGTGATTGACGAACTGATACATGACATCACTGAAGAGTTTAACATGACTACCATAATAAATACTCACGACATGAATTCTGTTATGGGTATTGGCGACAGTATATTGTATATTTATCAAGGTCACAAGGAGTGGGAAGGCACTAAAGATGATGTCTTTACGGCTACAAACGAAAGGCTGAACAACTTTATCTTTGCCTCAGAGCTTCTGAAGAAAGTGAAACAGGAAGAAAACAAAAATAACAAATAACAAATCTGAAGGTAAGACTACCGATATAAAAAAAGAGACATATTACACTTTTTCAAAGTGATGATATGTCTCTTTTTTTATTTTTACCCATTGCATAACAGAAGCTAAGGGTGTGAAATATATAAAAATCAGGTATCAATGTAAATCTTCATGGAGATATAATGATACCCGACAAAGAAGCAATCCTGTCCGAATATTTATCTGTAGACTAAAAATACTATATGATTATTTCTGTCGAATGAATATATTTACAGGAGTACCACAAAGTTTCCATCTTTCGCGCATCTTGTTTTCAAGGAAACGCTTGTATGGTTCTTTTACATACTGAGGCAAGTTTGCAAAAAACACAAAGGATGGAACCTGAGTATTAGGCAACTGAGTGATGTATTTTATCTTGATATACTTGCCTTTGTTTGATGGTGGTGGATATGCCTCTATCAGTGGAAGCAACTCCTCATTCAAACGTGCAGTAGGTATTCTTGTAGTACGAGACTGGAAGACATCCTTTGCAGCCTCAAGAACCCTGAATATACGCTGCTTTGTAAGTGCAGAAGCAAATATTATAGGGAAATCCGTGAAAGGAGCAAATCGGTTTCTTATAGCTTCCTCAAATGTCTTCATGACCTTTGTTGTCTTTTCTTCTACAAGGTCCCATTTGTTTACTACAACTACAAGACCTTTCTGGTTTCGCTGTATCAATGAGAATATATTCAGATCCTGAGATTCTACACCACGTGTGGCATCAAGCATAAGGATACAGACATCTGAATTTTCTATAGAACGGATAGAACGAACTACAGAATAGTACTCCAAATCTTCATTAACCTTGTTTTTCTTACGGATACCTGCTGTATCTACAAGATAGAAATCAAATCCGAACTTGTCGTATCTGGTATAGATAGAGTCTCTGGTTGTACCGGCTATCTCGGTCACGATATTTCTCTCTTCTCCTATGAAAGCATTTACGATAGATGATTTTCCTGCATTAGGACGACCTACTACTGCAAATTTTGGAATTTCTTCTTCAACGATTTCGTCTGTATCCTTATTGAACTTGCTGACAATCAAGTCAAGAAGGTCACCTGTACCACTTCCGCTCAATGCTGATATACAATAAGGATCTCCCAAACCTAAAGAATAAAATTCTGCTGAATTGTATTGCAGGTCATTGTTATCAGTTTTGTTGGCTACAACCAATACAGGTTTCTTAGAACGACGAAGAATTGACGCTACTTCCATATCAAGGTCGGTAACACCATTTACAACGTCAACAACAAAAAGAATTACATCAGCTTCATCCATAGCAAGTATTACCTGCTTGCGGATTTCACCTTCGAATATATCATCCGAGTTTACTACCCATCCACCTGTATCTACAACAGAGAATTCCTTTCCAAGCCATTCCGACTTGCCGTACTGACGGTCTCTTGTAGTTCCGGCCTGCTCGTTCACAATAGCATGACGAGTCTTTGTCAGACGATTGAATAAAGTTGACTTACCCACATTAGGGCGTCCAACTATAGCGACTAAATTTCCCATATATTTAAAAGTTTACGGCTATCTCAGCCGGGTGATTAATCTAATTGATATCCAAAATTCTTTAATTCTTTATCCGAACTTCTCCAGTCCTTGTCGACTTTTACAAAAGTTTCAAGATAAATTGATTTGCCGAAGAAATTTTCCAAAGTCTTTCTCGCTTCGGATGCAACCTTTTTAAGAGCTTTTCCCTGCTTTCCTATAATTATACCTTTTTGAGAGTCTCTTTCTACGTAAATCACTGCATTTATACGTATAGTCTTTGCTTCTTCTTTAAACTGTTCTACTACAACTTCAACCGAATATGGTATTTCCTTGTCATAATAAAGAAGGATTTTCTCACGAATGATTTCCGTTACGAAAAACCTTGCTGGTTTGTCAGTCCATTGGTCTTTTCCAAAATAAGGTGGAGAGTCAGGAAGAAGTTCCTTTATCCTCTTCATCACAACATCAACATTGAATTTGGCAATAGCAGAAATAGGTATGATTTCTGCATTTGGCAACATTTCATGCCACTCCTCAACCAATTTTACCAGACTATCCTGATTAGAGAGGTCAATCTTGTTTATTAGCAACAAGACAGGTACTTTAACACCACGCACCTTTTCCATAAACTCTGCATTCTTATCAGGTTTTTCTACTATGTCTGTTACATAAAGCAGCACATCAGCATCAACTAGAGCCGACTGTGAAAAATTCAACATTGACTCTTGTAACTTATAGTTAGGTTTCAATACCCCAGGAGTATCAGAAAAAACAATCTGCATATCATCCGTATTAAGTATACCCATAATACGATGACGAGTGGTTTGAGCTTTGAATGTAGCTATAGATACCCTCTCGCCTACAAGCAAATTCATCAATGTAGACTTACCTACATTAGGATTACCAACAATATTAACAAATCCGGCTTTGTGCATAAGTTTGAATTAAAATATACCAAAAAACGCATCTCATAAGGGATGCGTTTTTAGTATGAGTTTATCTTCTTATATAAATCTACTATTACTTGTTTCCGTCATATCCCCACTTCACATAAGCAGCACCCCAAGTAAATCCTGCTCCAAAAGCAGTGAAGATTATATTATCGCCTTTTTTAAGACGTTTTTCGTAGTCCCAAAGACATAAAGGCAATGTTCCGGCGCTAGTATTACCAAAACGCTGAATATTTATCATTACCTTATCCAAAGGAACACTTAGTCGTGAAGCAACTGCATCTATAATACGCATATTGGCCTGATGAGGTACAATCCAATCGATATTGTCCTTATTCAAACCATTTCTGTTTGCTATCTGTTCAGTTACATCAGACATGTTGGAAACAGCATATTTAAATACAGTCCTTCCTTCCTGATAAAGATAATGCATCTTGTTGTCAACAGTAAAATATGATGGAGGACAAACAGAACCACCTGCCTTCATATGCAAGAAAGGAAGTCCTTTACCATCTGTACGAAGAATAGAATCCATTATACCATAATCTTCTGTTGTAGCTTCTACCATGCAAGCAGCTGCACCGTCACCGAAGATAGGGCAAGTGGCTCTATCAGAATAGTCAACCATTGACGACATCTTGTCAGCACCTACTATTATTATCTTTTTGTGTCTACCTGACTGTATCATGCTAGCAGCAGTCTCCATAGCATACAAAAATCCGCTACATGCAGCCTGAAGGTCAAAGGCATAAGCATTCTTCAAGCCTAACTTATCACACAAAATAGATGCAGTAGAAGGGAAATGATAGTCTGGCGTTGTAGTTGCAACAATAACACAATCAACAGAATCTGGATCTGCATTTGTCTTCTGCATCAACTGCTTTGCAGCCTTACGTGCCATATAAGATGTACCCAAACCTTCTTCATTCAATATTCGTCTTTCTTTAACACCTATACGAGTCATAATCCACTCGTCATTAGTGTCTACCATTCTAGACAATTCATCGTTTGTGAGAACATAGTCAGGAATATATCCACCTACACCTGTTATCACAGCGTTTATTTTTTCCATTCGTTTTTATTTTAGTTTGATTTAATCCTAAAAATAAAGCCGAAGAGCCGAAGCTCTCCGGCTTTATTTCCTCAAGAACATACATTAATGTTTTGATAAAGCTTTAACTAATTATTAAAGAGCAGCTTCTTTTTCGATAGCTAACTTACCTCTGTAATAACCACAAGCTCCACATACTGTATGATAAACGTGCCATTCACCGCAGTTTGGGCAAATAGCTAAAGTAGGAGCAACTGCTTTATCATGAGTTCTTCTCTTAGCAGTTCTTGTCTTTGATTGTCTTCTTTTAGGATGTGCCATTTTACTAAAACTTTATTTAATTATTATTTAATATTTTCTTTAATGCATCCCAACGAGGATCTGTTTCTACTTGCTCTTCCGACTGCTGTCCTACTGTTTCATCAAAGTCTACGTCTTCTACATTTCTACTATCTGTAGTAAGGACATGACTCAATGACTCAAGCATCTCTTCATTACATTCTCCTTCATTGTGGACTTTTCTATAAGGCAAGCTCAAATATGCGAATTCATAAATATACCATGCCACATTTACAATCCCCTCGTATTCAGGAATAATCAGCATTTCTTCATTACTTTCATCGAATTCTACACCTAGCTTTACTTTTATTGTATCATAAGTATCAACCTCGATATCCAATTTTTCAAGACATCTGTCGCAAATGCACTCAACTTCTCCTTCAATTTGGAAATCCAAGGTAAAATATCCTATTCCTTTTCTAACTGACACCTGAACTTCAAGATTTCCGTTCTGGATTCCGGGTGCCTCTATCATTTCAAAGAATTCCGAGCCTACATTATATGTGTAAACTTTGGAAGTTTCCTTGAAATTTTTCAAATCAATATCATATAGTTCTAACTTTTCCATTTATAAATACTATATAAATCGGGCGACAAAGATACAAATAATAATTCATTATTCCAATTTTTGAGTTTTTATTTAAAAAAAAAATAGAGACCTGGCTTTATTCGACAAAAGTTGGAATATAAAAAGTACTCTAGTAACAAATATCAGATTCAACAATAGAATATAAACATATTATCAGATTCAAGTCTAAACCAAAGTATTTACTTCTGCAATGCAATAATCACAGGACATAAAAAAAGTCCGAACTTACGAATAAGCTCGGACTTCTCTTTATAATTATAATTACATACGCTGTGTAGCTGAGTAATTAATTTTCAATGCATAAGCCTGACGAAGAGCCTGTTTCACTTCCTGAACAATACCCATCTTTGTCTTTGAGTCAATCTTTAATGACACTGTCATAAAAGGCTTGTCTTCTTCTTTCATATTTTCACGTTCCTGATAGATATAATCCTGAACTTCGTTTGATTCAGCGAACTTATCATTCAACTGAATACGGTCAGTAGTACCCATCTTCTTTTGGAACTCCTGCATTGGTTTACCAATATAGATGAAAGAGACCAAAGATTTCTTTTCAAGCTTTTCAAGTTCTGTAACCTGAGGAACCTTAAACTGAACCTTCAATGTAACTTCACGCATAGTTGTTACAATCATGAAGAAGAACAACATGGTAAAGATAAGGTCAGGCAAAGAGGAAGTATTCAACTCCGGCATACCACGTTTACCATTCTTACTAAATTTTCCCATTATTATTTTCCTCCATATTTTTTAGGTTCCGCTTCAGATATCTTCTGTGGATAATAGTCTATGATAGCTTCTTTTTCGTCATCAGAACATTCAGCAAAGCTCTTGCCAAACTGAGACTGCGCCAATTCATTACGCAATTCGTTATAGGCAGCAACCAATTCATTCTGAACCTGAAGATAAATATCATAACTAGTACCAACGTCGTTCTGTACAGAAATTACATGCTTTTCAGTAATCATTACATCTCCAAAGAAAGGAAGAGTCTTTTTATGCTTTTCCGGCATATTCTCATCATTATTTGGATTTGCAATAAATTCTTTTGCCTTATCTTTAAGTTGCTTGATATCAAAACCAACTTCTCCGTTAACCATCAACTGATCTTCCTTGTTGAGTTTAACCTGGAGAATATTTCTTTCCTTAAGAATAATATCATCATGCTGTTCGTTTTCCGGTGGAGGCGGCAAGCGTCTTGCCAGACCACGGTCAGTATCCATTGATGTTGTAATAAGGAAGAAGATAAGCAACATGAAGGCAATATCGGCCGTAGAACTTGAATTAATTCCAGGCACTGATCTTTTCTTCTTTGCCATTTTACTTACTCTTTAAAACTTCAATTTATGATATTATCTTTTAAATATACCAGAAAGGTTTACCAATGTACCTAATGCAGCGATACCGAACAAAATATATGTAGAATAAATCAACATATCAGTAACCTTAAGCATAGTAACATCAGTGAATGTATTACCGTCAGCCATCAATACAGGAGCGTCAGAGCCTATATTGTAAGTAACCAAAAGTAGAACAACCAAAAGGATTAATCCAACTAAAGATTTAATAGCGGCTGCTGGATTATCCTTCAAAGAACCGGCAAATTTAGCTAAAGCTCCCAAAAGAGTAATTACAACAGCAACACCAAACATTGCATACATCAAGAAAATCAATGTTTCTGTATGCGCAGGCTCATTATATTCGCCTACAGGATTTGTATATCCTACTCCGTAGAACATGCCAAGTACCACCAAGATAAGTGCTACACAGACATAGAACACGTAGTATGACATTTTATATGATAACTTTGCCATTGTTCAATTATTTTTTGTATTTCAAGTTGTACTTCATGATCAAGTCAAGCAATGTGATAGAAGAATCTTCCATCTGGCTTGTAATAGCTTCAATCTTAGAAAGGATATAGTTGTAGAATACCTGAAGAATCAATGCTACAACAAGACCGAAGATAGTAGTGATCAACGCAACTTTCATACCACCTGCAACGACTGTTGGAGAGATATCACCAGCCTGCTGGATTTTATCGAACGCCATAACCATACCGATTACTGTACCCAAGAATCCCAAAGATGGAGCCATTGCGATGAACAATGTAATCCAAGAGCATCCTTTTTCAAGGTAACCAGCCTGTACACCACCATATGATACTACAGAGCGTTCTACTACATCAAGACCTTCGTCTACTCTCATAAGACCTTGATAACAAATTGAAGCTACAGGTCCACGAGTATTACGGCAAATAGTCTTAGCGCCTTCTACATCACCTTTTTCCAAAGCTTCTTCAAGTTTAGCCATCAACTTTTTAGTATCAACTTCTGCCAAGCTTAAGTAGATAATACGTTCAATACAGAAAGCAAGACCTAACACCAAAGCGATTGCTACCAATGACATGAAAGATGCATCACCTTCGATAAACTTAGTCTTAAGTTCCTTGTGCATACCACCTTCTTCAACTACAACTGTTTCAGTAGCAGCAGGTGCATCCTGTGCCACAACTGTCTGAGTCATACCAAACGAGAGGACTCCCATCACTGCAAGAATTGCAAATAACTTTTTCATTGTGTGTCTAATTTTTTAAGATTAATTAATTAATAGTTTATTATTTATTCTTATTATTGTTTTTTACTTTTCCAAATGCGGAGAGAACGGGATTCGAACCCGTGATACACTTTTGGCGTATACACGCTTTCCAGGCGTGCCTCTTCAACCACTCGAGCACCTCTCCTTTAATTTTCTACTCTCGAAAATGACCACGAATGGTTGTCTTTTTACCCCCTTGTCATTTTTCAGTCACAAATGTATTCTTTTTTTCTTACTTACATAACATTCATGACAAAAAAGTTTCCTTTATAGCAGAAAATTAATATAATTTAAAGACTTTACTCTGCATTTTGGAAGACATTTATAGCATTTTCCGTAGTAACTGATGCTATTGTATCCAAAGAGACATTATATATATCTGAAAGTTTTTCAGCCACTGCAGTCAGATAAGCACTCTCATTCCTCTTACCCCTATAAGGTACCGGAGCCAAATAAGGCGAGTCGGTTTCCAACACTATTCTGCCCAAAGGTATATTCTTCAATACATCCGGCAATGTACTTTTCTTGAATGTAACTATACCATTTATACCAAGCATGAACCTTTCATATTCCAACAAAGCTTCAGCATCTTCACCCGTTCCACAGAAACTATGGAAAATACCTCTCAAAGATGTCTCTTTATACACCTCCATGACTTCCAACAATTCACTAAAAGCATTTCTACAATGTATTATAAGTGGCAAATCAAACTCCAAAGCCCAGTGCAGCTGAGTTTCGAACACATGAATTTGCTCGTTTTTATAGGTTGAATCCCAATACAGGTCCATACCGACCTCACCTATCCCATAAAATTTCCTGCCAGAATACAAAGTCTGTTTTACCTTTTCCAGTCTCTTTTCCCAATCAGAATCTACAGAAGTGGGATGCAATCCCATCAACGGGAAACAACACGAACAAGAGTGACACATGTCAAGCAGCGGTTCAATTGTTGTATCATCCACATTTGGCATATACATTCTTGTCACTCCCGCTTCAACTGCTCTTATTGCCGCCAATTTTCTATCAACATCAAATTCTTCACTGAACAGGTGGGTATGTGTATCAATCAGTCCTATCATATCAGAGTTTTCTTTTCATCATAACACCTGCAAAATGTCTCAAATTTTCTTTCAGATCATCACTTACAGACACTTCATCCAAAAGCCTCAGACCTTCTGCATATAGCGAATCAATTTTGTTCATACAAAGTTCAGGAACACCTACATTATTGTATATTCCGGTGACAGAAGCAATCTTTTCCTTATCGTCAAATTCAGATAAGGAAATCCATTTCTGCAATTCGTCCTTATCCGAGCCACTAGCCTCAGACAAAGCCGTGATAAGCATATATGTCTTCTTGTTTGAGCAGATGTCTCCTCCTATATTCTTACCAAACACAACCGGATCACCATACACATCAAGATAATCGTCTTGAAGCTGGAAAGCCAAACCAATCTTAACCCCAAAATCATAGAGTTTCTGTGCATCATCATCCGAAGCGCCCCCCAATATAGCACCAATCTTCAAAGAAGCAGCAAGCAATACAGATGTCTTTAGGCGAATCATCTCAAGATATTCATCAACAGACACATTTTCTCTCGATTCAAAATCTATATCCCACTGCTGTCCTTCACAAACTTCCAGAGCTGCTTGTCCAAACACTTTCATAACACTTGCCACACAATCTGCCGGACAATCATTCATCATAAATTGATATGACAAAATAAGCATTGCGTCGCCAGATAGAATGGCTGCATTAGGATTCCATTTCTTATGTACGGTAGGTTTTCCTCTTCGCATATCAGCATTGTCCATCAAATCGTCATGCAGCAAAGTAAAGTTATGATAAGTTTCCAAACCTGCTGCCTGAGAAAAAATCGTCTCTACATCTTCTTTATAAAGGTTATAAGCCAAGAGCATAAGAACCGGTCTCAGACGTTTTCCGCCAAAACCCAACACATATTCTATAGGATCATACAATTGTACCGGTTCTCTGGAATACGACAACTTTTCAATATAATTATGTATCTGTTTCAATAACTGTTCACTTGTCTGTTGTTTCATAATCTAAAATTAAATTAAAAAAGGCCGCCCATAAGGACAGCCTTTTTAGTTTATAATAAAATAATTACTGCAATCTGAATATCACAGGCACTGTATATTTCACACGCACGGCCTTTCCACGCTGCATACCTGGTTTCCATTTAGGCATCGCACTAATAACTCGAAGAGCTTCTTTATCCAAGTAAGGGTCTACAGAACGCATAACGACTGGGTCTACAATAGAACCGTCCTGATTAACGACAAACTGTACGATAACACGTCCTTGAACACCGTTTTCCTGAGCTATTGTAGGATACTTAATGTTCTTACTCAAGAACTTCATAAGTTCAGCCATACCTCCAGGAAATTCAGGCATTTTTTCTACCACCATAAAGATTTCCTCTTCAGCAGGCTCTTCTTCTTCAACTACAGGCTCTACATACTTGATATCCACTGCAGTGTTATCATCTTCACTTGATTTGATTGTAGTTTCTTCCACATCAGCATCATTTTCTGCAATCTGGATAACTTCCTCCAACTTAGGAGCTTCTGGTGGAGGTGGTGCCTGTTTAACTTCTTCTGGTTCCTCTGTGATAGGAATCATTTCTTCCTCGATGATTTGTTCTACGATACCAGTATCGGTAGTCACCTGTTTGTCACGATCTGTCCATTCGAAAGCCACAAACACTGCTGCCAATATCAGCACGTAACCAATAAGCATCCACGTTGACTTTTTGCCTTCGAGGTCTGCTTTGGGAGATTTTTTAATTTCCATAATTAGTTTTTTATTGGTTTATAAATGTTATCGTGCAAATATAATGCATTTATTTCTAAAAAAACAACTATTACCACC
>JAHHQV010000024.1 GCA_020026175.1 Phocaeicola sp.
AGAACTGTAACAGCATCGCCGTTTTTGCTGTAACAGTCTGCTCCGTTTTTTACAGCAATCACAATTCCAATTTTTTCTTTCATCATAAGTATTTTCAGTTTTATAAGTTTCTCTATTTATATTTTGGGTTTTCATTTTTATTCTATATGTGTTAATATGAAATAATATTTAATTTGATTGTGTCAAACATATATATAATATCCTCAAATACAAACAAACTGAAATTAAAAATATACAATTATTGAATTTACTTAATTTAGATTCAGATTTTATGATACAAAGAAACAAATGTGTGGAAAGTTTCTACAATAAAGGCAGGACACTTTTGTACATCTGGTGACCTGCCTTTAATTATTTTTTATGGCTATATTATTTAATTATTTTTTTTCTTGCTTTACTTAAAGCCTGAGGTGTAATGCTTAAATAGCTGGCTATTTCTTTTAATGGAATGATATGTAGAAGTTTACGCTCTTTTTCAAACAACTTTTCATATCTTTCCTGAGCTGACATACAATGAAGTCCTTCTTCTCTCAAAATGCGGTGATGAAGTGATTTCTCCAAATGTATTCTGGCTATTTTATTAAAATTGATGGATTGGTCATATAAAAGCTTTACCATTTTTCTTTCCATACGCCATAGCTTGCTATTTGTTCCAGCCTTAATGCTATAGTGGGCATTGTGTTTATCAAGGTGCATATAAAAGAAATTTACAAAATTCTTCTCTTCCATGAATCTTGAGTTTATATATCCACCTTTATTATCCGGAAAACAAATATTAAGAAGACCTTCTTCCAAATAATAGAGATATTCTACCGGTTCACCTTTTTTCAGTAAATATTCTCCTTTACTGATTTTTATCGGTTTAAAGAAATCTTCAAAGAAATCTCTTTCACCAGGCAAAATAGTTACATGTTCATTCAATCCCATCATTTCGATGGTTTCTTCAATAAGTCTAGTTATTTTTCCTGTTGCCATATTATTATATAAATGGCACGGTTCGGCTGGCGCCAAACGAGGAGAGTGGTAAATCCCTACAAAGCGCCGCTTTCCCGCGCCGCATTATTCGGTACGGGTTCGCAACTGCTTTATAGTTTACTTCTGATACCACTCTTCCGTTTGGCAGTTGTAATATGTAAAAAGCGGATTACCTTTTTTAGTGATAATCCGCTACAAAAATACAATATTTTTTTTATAAAATATCCGTCAAGTTTATAATCTTTTCTTTAGGTGCTGTTTTGAGAACTTTTATATAAGTACTGATATAAACATCTATTTTGTCCTGTTTGTCTTCCTCACCATATAACCATTGGTTAAACTCTTCAAACATTTCACCTGTTCCAAAGTTAAGGGCATCTTCATATTTGTACATGGATGGAGTTTGCACTCCTATCTTCTTCAAATATAACTGTTTCAGTCCTTCATAGAACTGCGAACTTATAATCGCTTTTACCCTTTCATCAAAATATTCCAGTGTTTCGTCAGCAAACATAAACCTTATGCTATATGCCCATTTTTCACCTTCTCTTTTAACGAATTCATACGAGAATTTTGTTTTATCCAGATTTTTAATAATGGCATTCAGTATGGTTGCAACCTTTTTCTTTCTATCATGATTATTTGTAATGTTTACTTCAAAACATTTAGCAAGATCATCTACGGTAACTATAAATTCAGGTCTACTCCCATTCTGTACCTTATACTTTATAAGATATATCATCTTTGCCAAATTAAGGTAAAATTTCCTGTAGCCTTTTCTGTTAGGAAGACTTCTATAGTCTTTTAGGTCAATCAGATTATAACCGTTAAAAAGAGTGTGCATCAGATCTTTACTCAAATTTACCTTATACATTCGTTTGGTCTTTTTCTGAGTCAGAAAGTTATCTTTTATTTCAAAACTTTCTAATATCTGGATAAATTTATATTTGGTTACTCCTGAATGATTATATGCTACACTAAGTGTATTTTTTCCCAAACTGTATAAAGCAGATTCAAAAACCGTTTCAATGGGATGTTCAATCTTTTCTCCATCACAGTATGTATAGTAAATCGGATTGTTTGCACCGAATGTACTTTTCTTTTGCTCTTCAGTAAGTTTTTTCTGCAATCTTGTTCTGGTGTATCCCATAGTTTTGCAAAAATCCTCCATTGAAAACCACGTATCTCCGAATAAATCTTTCATCTGAGCTCTTCCGGCATATATTATTATATCGGACATAATAGTCCCCCCTGACTCTAAAAGCATATCAAGATTTTCTCCATTATATGCCTCTCCCAATGGCCTTGGTACACGACTTAGTTCTTTATGTTCTTCGCTTTCTAACATCAGTATTCTTTTAAGGCAAAGGTAATATTTTTCCCTATAATTTAGTGTATATTCTATACACTAAATATCTATGATTTAAATAATTAACTTTTAGATGTACATAAGTGTCCGATGTTTATATTCATATTGAGGTTTCCATTACACTTTCAAATACAATTCCAGATGTACATAAGTGTCCCGAACATATATTAATACCATTTTTTAGATGTACATAAGTGTCCCGACTGCAAGTTTTAGATGTACATAAGTATCCCGACTATAAGTTTTAGATGTACATAAGTGTCCCGACTATAAGTTTTAGATGTACATAAGTGTCCCATTACACTTTTAGATGTACATAAGTGTCCCGACTATAAGTTTCCAAAATCTTTATCAGAACGCCTATAAACACTTTTTTGATAAAGCTAGATGTATAGAAGTGTCCCACATAATCCTAATATCCTAAAAACCTAAATAAAGAAATGCTTCGACTTGTGTAAACGTACTTTCGGAAAAATATTTTATGAGTGCCTATTGGTGGTATTCGTATAATTTAACACTTTATAGGTATCCATGTTCTTACTGTTAATCTGCATTCATCATCAGCAGAAGGGTTATCATAGTTTTTATGGTGTGCAATTTTTTTGCATACTGCAATTTTTCATTATATTTGCATAAATAATCACATCTTATGGGAAAAGCATATAAACGTTATATCTGGTTATTGTTAGCTATATATGTACATAAAAAATTGACTTTTAAAGAACTTTCCAATCTTTGGAGAGAGCATACTTTTTTTTACAAAGGAAAGCCACTTTCCCTTCGTACCTTTCATCACCATCGTAAAATGATTGAAAACGAATTTGGTATAATAATAGCTTGCGAACATGATAGCAATAGATATTTTATTAAAGATTTGGATGTTATCTTAAATGACAGCTATAAGAACTGGGTCTTTAACACTAAAATAATTGAATCCGTTCTTGATGAAGGATATTACAATGAAACCATAAAACTACCAGATTTATCATTGGGACTTGAATTTTTTTCATCTATTATGGATTGCATAGAAAATGGACATGAAGTTAAACTATTCTATCAGGATAATAGAGGTTTTGAAACAGTATCTTGCTTAAGTCCGCTAGGAATTAAATATCATAGAAATAGATGGTATGTACTCGGCTTTTACAACGGTACAGATATTATATCAATACCCTTCGATTCTATTTCCAAAGGAGAAATTACTTTAAATGGGAATAAATTTAATAATGCAGGTTTTCGTATCAACGAAATTCTTAAAAATTCTATAGGTATAGATATACCTATAGATAGGAATGGAAAAAATAAACCGGAAACTGTGACTCTTAAAGCCTTTGGAAAATTTGCGGATTATCTGAGAAATCACCCGTTTCACCCTTCTCAAGTTGAAATAAACAGTTTTTCTCAATCAACAACTTTCGAGTATAAACTCTATATAACTGAAGAACTTGTAAATGAAATACTTCTCCTGGGCGATAAAGTTAAAGTGATTTATCCTTCCTTACTTCAGGATAAACTTATGAGAAAATTGGATAGTATAAAAAAGATATATCTTTAAAAAATAAATCGTATCTTCAAAAACAAAGTTTGAGGATACGATTTATTTTTTATTATATATAACTATATTCCAGATATTTAAATTACATATCTTCTATTGTAAAACATTTGGTATCAATAGTATTTCTAAAAAACAGTTTTGTTCTAAGCAATTCAACTTTTTGCTGAAACAGTTCTGGTTTGAAATTTTTCCTTTGTCTCTTTACCTCTCCTACCAACACTCTTTTGTTATCTGTATGAACAGCTACTATATCTACCTCATTCTGTGGTGTATCTTTTCCTTTTGATGTTTCCCACCATGAACCGATATTCCGATATATCATTTGCTCTGATAGTTTTTGTCTGAAATATCTTTCTAATACCATTCCTGAATAGGTAGGATAATCAGCTTTTATAAGTTCAGCCAATCCTTTTAAGTTTCCAGATTCTATAAAATCCCTGTTTCTATTTACATATCTGAACCAAAAACGCAGGAAATTGTCTGCTATTTCATATCTGACAGTCTGTGTTCCGTCTTTAGATAGTATAGGCCGTTTCCGGCTCACCACTGCATAGTCTTCTTCAAGTCTTTTCATCTGCCCGCCAATGCTGCTGCCTGTAAATAAAGAAAGTATTTCGGCCATCGTATTGCGTCCTGATGCTATGGATGCAAGAATGGAATAATAATTACCGTATTTCTTTCCAAATTCCTGTATCAGGAGAAAATCCCCTTCGTCTAAAAAAAATGAATCCGGTCTTAGCATTAAATCAACCATATCAGGCATTGTATATGCACCACCCTCTAATAGCAATTCAACATATTTTGGTACACCTCCGGTAAAGGTATACAACGCCAACAGATCTTCATTGGTATAGTCTGGATTGAACTCATAAAGGATCTCTTTAAGTACGTCTGTTGTAAATGGCATAATTTTCATGTGTCTGTCTGCTCTTCCATATAGAGGCTCTCTTGCATCCTTAAATATTCTATGCATCAGAGTATATACGGACCCACTTACAATCAGATTGACATGTGTAACATCCTTGTATCTGTCCCATACATCTTGTATCTCACTGAAAACTGATTCGTTTATATAGAAGAATTCCTGAAATTCATCTATCACAAGATTAAAATTCCTGTTCTTGCCAATCTCCATCAATGTGGTAAATATATTGATAAATGAACCGGAACTGTCTGAAAAGTGCATTCCAAGTGATGTCCTTATGACTTCTGTAAACTTTTCACAAAGTTCCCCTTCGTTCTTCCTTGCTACAAAAAGGTATACTGTAGGTGTATTTTCGCAGCTTTTGAGTATAAGTTTGGTTTTTCCTACACGTCTTCTACCGGTAACTACAGTAAAACGTGAATGATCATCGAATGATTGCTTCTGTAACTCCAGCAGCATTCGTAATTCTTCTTTTCGATTGTAAAACTTCATAGGCTGATATTTTTTATATTAAATTCATCCACGGATAAATTATCGCCTGGTGAATTTTACTCTGTATTTAATCTGGTTTCTGTTACACTTGATAAATCTGCTATTTTACTTTTACAGACTCATATATTTTTTTATAGCGGCCTGTATTTCCTTATTGTATTTTTCAAATGTCAATTCAAGGATATTACTTGCCAGAACGTGCATACTGACTCCAGATACATTTGCAAGTCTTTTTAATTTGGCATGAGTCTCTTGCGAAATGCGGATCATCTCTACATCCTTTATTTTCCTTTCTTGGAATAACTGGTTATAATCTTCCTTTCGGTTAGCTCCTTTGTTCTTTTCCTTTTCCTCCTGGATTTCTTTGTCTTTTTTTTCCGAAAGTACATTTTCTTCTGGTTTTACTTCTTCAATAGTTTCCTCTTCCTGTTTTTCTTCAGGCTTTTCTGGTTCAGCATTTATCGTAGAAGCTACATTTTCAGTTTCCTTTATTTCCTTTTCCATCTTAGACGCATTAGCCAAGAGTTTCTTCATTCCTGTTGATGTCTTGTTAGCCATATTATTCCTCCTCAATATGTTTGCTGATTAATTCTATCACTTCCTCACAGAACTGGTCACATGGATGATGATAGTTACTGCTTAATGTTGTTAGATTTCTCTGGTAATCAACTCTTGAATCTTTTATGTAATTATCCATGAGCTGAAATGGAAGGTTTTCTTTGTTTTTTATTATTTCCTTAAATTCTAACACATTCGTCATTACTCTATTCATTACACCTCTTACTGTTGTCTTCAAACCATTTTCTTTTCTTGCCTTTATGATGTTTTTAAACACATTGTCATAGAAGTACAAGGTTGCACTCAGATCCGTGTTGTTTGGTTCGAACGGCATGATTACGATGTCTATGAAATGCAATGTCTCTACAACACCGTTTTGCTTAAGGTTTCCCGGAAAGTCAACCAATATGATATCAAAACTCTCTTTCAGAAATTCAAGCTGGTTGATAAACTCCGAAGAAGATATATTCATCACTTCATATTCTTCTTTCAGATTATTGCTGTCATCACTTTCTGATTGACGAAGCCTTCCCATTGTATTCTGCATATCGTCAATATCGACCACTCCAATTTTTATGCCGTCCTCTCCCAATGAATGTACATATCCTGCAAATAATGCAGTAAGTGTTGATTTTCCTACCCCACCTTTTGGGTTCTCAAAAGCTAATGTAACGCCTGGTAAATTTTTTCCCATATGTAATTAAATTATGTTCTTTTGCAAATTTACACTTTTGAAATTAATAAAGCAAGTAATAGCATAATTAATCACGTAAAAAATAAATATATTTATTCATTAAGTACATAAGTGATTTATAAATCATGAAATTAATAGATTAAAATCATACATAAGAAATAAACAACATAATAGAATAATAAATTAATAATGTAATAAATAAAGTACATAAGTAATTAAGTAATAATGTGACGATATTACAAATGTTACACAGTAATATTGTTTCTCATGTAATCCGTTAAGAAGTTACATGTATTACAAATGTTACAATGTTACAGCTGTTGTATTTGAACCTGATTTCCCTGTTTTCTTAATCCAGATTAAGTAATTGAATAAAATTCCCCAGTTTTATTGGCTATCATAAGTATCATGTTTATCTTAGTATACGCAAGGTATGTTTTTGTACGTACAAAAACCACTTGCATCAACCGAGTTGATGTTTATCGCTCACTTCGTTCACTATAAATATTGAATTATATGGAATATAAGAGGACCGCCAGAGTCGAGTTAAGGCTCACTTTAGAAGAAAAGGATATGCTTGTGAAAAGGGCAAATCAGTGTGATAAAACCGTAGCGCAATACATAAGAGAATTATGCCTGAAAGATACAATAGTAACGAAAACTGATATACAAACAGTTATTGAATTGAAGCGTATAGGTAACAACCTTAACCAGATTGCCAAACAAATCAATACCATTCCACAGGATGATATTATAAGGAACTACATGAAGGATATTGATAGTATTTTAGAACAAATAACCCTAATTTCAAAAAAAATATTGTAGTATGATAGCAAAAATCGAACCGGCTTTTTCCTCCATGAATACGTTAGAAAGAAAGGTTGATTACCAGTTGGAGAAAATTATCTCAGGCTATGGAAAAGAACTGTACAACTCAACAGGAGATGTGCTTGATTCACTTCCTGAGTATATGAGCCTCTATGCTAACCTCAATGATAGAATAAAGCTGCCTTATTCGGAAATAACATTGAATCTGTCTCCCGGAGAACGGCTCTCTGATGAAGATTGGGTAAGTCTTTCAAAAGAATATATGGAAGGCATGGGATATGGTGATTGTTGCTACTCTGTCATTTTGAATACAGATAAAGAACATACCCATGTCCATATTTTACATAGCCGTATTGATTCCGAAGGACAATCTGTTTCCAAATCTTTTGATTACAGAAAGTCTGAAAATCTGGTGAGAGATCTTGAGCGAAAGTATGGCTTGCTTTCAGTCAATGAATGTGATAGGGCACGTGAAAGATTATCCTCAATCTCTGGTCAAAGGTATGTTTTTGATAATGCTTTAAAAAAAGCAGTAAAGAATCATGCTGTAAAGGACAGGTTGATGTCTGTTCTTGTTTCTTCAGGTGTTCATGAAATGCTTGGTGACAATTTTCTTAAAGTAAAACTAAATAACGAAGAATGGCTTTCATTATTGGGCACTCACGACTATGATGTTGTTTTTTCCATTCTTAAATCCGGAGGGTTCTTCAAATCATTATATAAAGAAGAACTGTTGTCAAAACTGGACAGGGCTTATTCGCTAAGTAAAACATTTCAGGATTTCAGATTTCATCTTCAATCAGAAGGCGTTTATATGCGATTGACGAGCAAGAAGGATAAGTCTTATTATGTCTATGGTCTGCCGGAAGATTCCTTTTATATCAAGGACTCTTCTTTACCGCGTAAGTATAGATATGGCAATATGAATTTTGAAATGTCTGAAATGTCATTTGATGAACAGAAACATTTCATCTTTAATAGTCTTCATGTTGCTTTAGGCAAGTCCAGAACTTATGATGATTTTAAGTCTGTCTTGGATGATTCAGGTATCAATTTGAAAGAATACATAAATGCAAATGGGGTATTCGGATTGTCTTTTTCAATCAAAGGAATCAATATGCCCTTTAATATAAAGGCATCTGATATTTCAAGAAAATTCACCTATACTAATTTACAAAATCATTTTCTAAATGAATCATTGGTTAATGACAATACGATTCACAGGGTAGGAGAGTGGAAGGAGTATATTCAGAGAGACAATGATTATATGATACATTCCCATGTCCCTCATATCCCGGATATTGATATGACAGGGGGAAGTAAGAAGAACAGGGAGGATGATTTACCGCCTGTTAAAAGAAAGAAGAGACAAAAACAGAATGACCGATCACTTTAATTTTTTGAATTATGAATTATAGGACAATTTTATCTGGTTTCGTACCGGTTGAATATGGTGATTTTTTTCATCTTTATAGGATAAATGACCGTGGATTTGTCATTTATTGTGAGCATGACAACATCGTTTCATGTATTGAATTGTGTAGTTTTTCTATTATATCACCTGTTATGTTAGCTGAAATTATAGGTTTAGATATGAATACACTGAAGGATGCTGATGAATTTTCCTTTCCTGTAAAGTGCAGTAGGCAACAGATTATAAGTTATCTTTTTGATGTAAGTGCCAAGGAAACTAACGTAAAGATGAAACATGTTTCAGGTCTGCAGGGGTATCTGTTGAAATCCATTGTTCAAGATAAGGTGAATAAGGATTCTTATAGGAATATCTTTCAGTTTGATACAACTAAGGGAAAGGCAAGACTCTTGTTTGATGATAGACAATGCCTTGCGTCAATAAGGACAGATAAATCCGGACCTTTTTGTGTATGCTGGAATCCTATTTTGTTCTTTGGCCTTGATAAATCAGGTGATCCGGATTCTACAGGTCTCTTGCTTGCTTCTTCTTCTCCTTTGCTGGTTGAATATGTCTTGTCTAAAATGCCTTTGGATAGAAGTGTTCAGATTATTACAGGAGAGAATTATTATGAAGCTCTTGTTTTTGTAGTTATGTTAATTCAATCACGAGATTTGCCTTATAAACTTGCTATTAGTTCTGATTCAATGCATGTCACTGTCCAGTTTTCTGATTGGCCTACACCTCAAAAGGTCTTAAACTTTATTTCTGCTGTAAATAAGCGCATTCCTGATGGGTATGAGAAACTTTCCTGCCTGATGGTTAATAAGAAAACCTTTTTGCAGATACCTCTTTTGAAATCTTATTTAAAGTCTATGCTTTCTGTATATACAGATTTGCTTCAATCGGATTCAATTTATGTATCATTGTAGGTTATCCAATATGTACTTAAATAGTATCTTTGCATCATAAAGTGAAACACTTACACTTTTATATTTCTAATATTGATAAATTAAATATATATGACCAAAGCAGAATTAGCAAAACAGATTTCTAATGAAACAGGTGTAGACTATGCTTCAACACTTTCAGTAATCGAATCTTTCATGATAGAAGTAAAATCTTCTCTTCAAAAAGGAGAGCCCGTGTTTCTCAGAGGCTTCGGAAGTTTTATTCTGAAACACAGGGCAGAGAAAACCGCTCGTGATATCAGTAAGAATACCACTTTAATTGTTCCGGCTCATGACATACCGTCCTTTAAGCCAGCTAAAGAATTTGTATGCTCTGTAAGCAAGCTGGATGATATTGAATAGGGACAGTTTTATACAACTGACTATTTTTCATAGTATAACTATCTTGTCAAATGCCTTAGGGTAGGATAGTTATATACATCTAAATATTGATTTTATCATATTGATAATGTAACACAACCAAAAACCAAATGAAGGATCAACTACGACTATTAAGAGAATGTTTTAGAAACGAGATACCGGCCATCGTTTTTCAGGGTGATGACAGTTGTACGGCTGAAGTCTTAGAGGCTGCCATTGAAATATATAGAAAGCATGGGGCGGCCAAAGAGTTCCTTTATGACCTAGGCTTGTTGCTTCAAGATGTCAAGGCATATCAAAAAGAGAATCCGCATAAGGTCACACTTGCTGATCTGTCGCCTGTAGAAACTGAACTTGTCAGAGAAGAAATGCTGGAGAAAGGGCTACTGGGATGAGCATAAAACTTACCATGTACTCTGCCGACCTGAGCAGCGAACTGCCATTGCCGTTTGCAGACCAGGGAGTAAGAGCTGGATTTCCTTCTCCGGCTCAGGACTACATGACTGACAGCATAGACCTGAACCGTGAACTCATACGCCATCCGGCCACAACCTTCTATGCCCGTGCTTCCGGCGATTCCATGAAGGACTGCGGCATTGATGACGGTGACCTGCTTGTCATAGACAAGGCCTTGGAACCTCAGGATGGTGACATCGTTGTGGCTTTCATCGATGGAGAGTTCACGCTGAAGACTGTGCGCTTTGACGATAAGGAAAAGTGCATCTGGCTCGTTCCGGCCAACGAGGAATACACTCCGATTAAGATTACAGAGGAGAACAACTTCCTGATATGGGGAGTTCTTACCTACAACATAAAAAGACAGCTTAGAAAAGGAAGATGATAGCCATTGTCGATTGCAATAACTTCTACTGCTCATGCGAGCGCGTGTTCAATCCGCTGCTCCGTGACAAACCTGTCGTTGTTCTGAGTAACAATGACGGCTGTGTCGTGGCCAGAAGCAACGAAGTCAAGGCAATGGGCATCAAGATGGGTACACCTCTCTATCAGATCCGTGAAGTCTTGGAGACCAACAATGTGGCTGTCTTCAGCTCCAACTACAACCTGTATGGTGACATGAGCCGCCGGGTAATGATGCTGCTGTCCGAGTTCACGCCCGAACTGACCCAATATTCGATAGATGAAGCGTTCCTGGATCTCTCCGGCTTCGGAGAAGGAGAGAAGCTGGTTTCCTACGGCCGGAAGATTGTAAAGACCATCGGAAAGGGTACCGGCATCCCGGTTACAATGGGCATTGCACCGACAAAGACTCTGGCAAAGGTGGCAAGCCGTTACGGGAAGAAATACAGGGGATATCAGGGTGTATGCATGATTGATTCTGAGGAAAAGCGCATCAAGGCGCTGCAAGGCTTCGAAATTGGCGATGTCTGGGGAATAGGCCATCGGAGCTTGGATAAGCTGCGCTACTACGGTATAAATACCGCTTGGGATTTTACTCAGAAAAGCGAGAGTTTTGTGCGAAAATTACTTACAATAACCGGTGTACGCACTTGGAAGGAGCTTCGCGGTGAATCCTGCATCGATGTCGAGGAATTGGCGCAGAAGAAGAGTATCTGTACCAGCCGCAGTTTCCCTGACTCCGGCCTGTCAGAACTCTCAAGCTTAGAGGAAGCAGTCGCCAACTTTTCTTCCGAATGTGTCCGCAAGCTTCGTATGCAGCATAGCTGCTGTACGGAGATAACAGTCTTCGCCTATACCAGTCGTTTCCGTCTCGATTTACCGCAGCACTGTATCAACCGCACCATCCACCTGCAAGTACCGACCAACGACCTTCAGGAACTTGTCTGTACCGCAGTCCGGGCCCTCCGCATGGATTTCCGCAAAGAGGGCGGTTACCAGTACAAGAAAGCCGGTGTCATTGTCTGGAATATAGTTCCTGACTCTGCCATCCAGACCAACCTTTTTGATACCATTGACCGTGACAAGCAGTCACGTCTGGCTGCTGCCATAGATGCCATCAACCGTAAGAACGGCCACAACACCATTAAGGTAGCTGTCCAGGGCACTACTGATAAGTCCTGGCATCTCAAATGCGAGCACATCAGCAAGCAGTACACCACCAACCTCGATGATGTCATCACGGTAAAATAAAAAAGCCCTCTTAAAACAAGAGGGCATAGGATATCAAGCACACCTGAGAAAGATAGTTTAAAAGGGATGCTATCTTTATCCTTATAATTTATATATCAAAAATCTGTATAGTTAAATATTCAGAACCATTGATTTTCTGCTTTGTCCCGCAGATTATTTTTAAACAAGCCCTCCAATGAGGGCTTGCATGACACTTTTAACCTCACGGTTATAATGCATCATTAGAGCTGTTTAATGCGACTATTCAAAGGTAAATAGTCTTATATTCTATCTTTCCAAAAATAGTGATTTTCTACGTATCCAAATCATTTAATTATCTGTTTTTAAGCATAAACTCCTTTTAAGATAAAAAGAGCATCCGTCTGCGGATGCTCTTCAGAGTAATTCATTTGAAAAATTCGAACCTCACGGCCAGAAAAGAATTTGCTGTTATTGTAAGATTTTTTAATCGTTTACAAATGTACGACTCTACAATCTTCTCCCGCGAGTTTCTGGAAATATATCTACAGCATCATGTAAATTTCCTGTTTCCCTTCCTTGTTTATGGAGACAATGCAGAAGGAAGGATGGATAGGTTCATCCTTTAGTTTTCTGGACAGTCTTCTTATCCTGTATTTCTTTATGGCTTTCATTATAGCATTCATATCATTTCCTTTTTTGGGCAAAGATATGTACGCTTTATCTTTCTGTAAGTTATCGCTATGTTATTGTTTTGTTAATGAACTCAGTTTGGTGAGTTCATCATCCACATGAATTCTTCTCAGCCATATTGACATAGGTCGTATCAATCATTTTAAGGCATCTGATGCATTCATCCATATTATTTGTATATATTTCCTGACTTTCTTCTGCCGCCTTTATCAGTCTCTGATTGTCACGCTCAAACAGGAACCTGTCCCATTCTCCTTCCTCGAAATATGTATCCGGTATGTATTTTATCAGTGCCTTTTCCAACTCAAATCCTTTTCTGGCTTTGAACATATCCTCTATGATCCACATCTTGAAGATTTCAAAATACTCGGCAAACTGGTTTATCTTCATTTCCTGTCTTGATAAGAATGTTTTGACGACACCGCCTTCTTCTCCTACCCAATCACCCAAGAGAATACCGTCATAGCAGAAACCTCTGATATTATCTTCTTTTTCTTTGCTGCAGAAACAGCAGTTGCTGTTGAAGAGGAAGAAGACCTTCATTATATCCCTGTCTGTGATAAGACGGTTCTCCTTATGTATCTTAAAGAATCTTTCTTTGTATCTATCGAAGAAGTGACCTGAAAAAATAAATGCTTCGTCTCCTTTAACCGTTCCGGCAAGTAATTGTCCTTTATGCTTGAATATCATATTGAATGTTGCATTCACAATACCAACCTCTTTTTTTGATTCTGCATAAAAAGAGATATACCATTCATTGTATCTTTTGGTCTTTATGGTTGTCTCCCAAAGCCATGGGAATGACTGTCTTTTCAGTATGAGTTTTCTGAATTGAGGAGCGAATTTTCTCCATCTTGCCCTCACTTCCCTAAAGTCCGCCTTAATTTCTCTCAGCATCTCTTCTGTTGTCATTGTGTCGAGTATCATACAAATTATATCTTTAATGGATGAAACTTCTTGTCATAATAATATAGGGTACGTTTTTTATAAAACCATAATATGTAAAGAATTATTTATGTATGCAGTAATATCAGACCTGGGATGAAGAGAAGAAAAACAGCCGATTTACCTCACAATTACAAAACTAACATTTTCCCCGGTATTTGGTAATATTTGTCGGATTAAATTTTAAGATATTGACCGTTGATTTGCTTTTCTCAGATTTTCTTCGTAATTTTATGAAACTCAGGCAGAGGTTCTGGTAATAGCCTATTGCGGAATACGTGCATGGCTCAGGGCGGTTAGGGTAACTTAACCGCTTTTTTTGTTTGACTTTCCTTTTTATCAGAAAATTTTAGTATCTTTGCTTCGTTATAACAAACATATAACATTCTAATACTGTCATTTACCTTTCATTTCTTCTTTATTGGCAGTATATCCAAGCAACATCTTAATTTAAGTTTATAGCTGCATCTGCAGCCCGTCTATCGCATCCTCTCCAGGCTGTGATAGATGTTTCCTCATTTATTCACTTTTCATTAATCATTTAATCAATTTCATTATGGAACAGGTATTAATTGGCCAGAATGCCGGCATTATCTGGCATCTGCTCGTAGGTAAAAACGGTGTAGAAGTATCTCTTCTTAAGAAGGAGTCCAAACTCTCCGAATCTGAGTTCTGGGCTGCTATCGGCTGGTTGTCTAAGGAGGACAAACTTTCCTTCTCTACAGAAAAGGTAGGAAAGAAGACTGTGAAGACATACTCTCTTAAAGACTGATTCATTGTGCGTTCACGCTGTAGGCTTGCCAGATTCCTGATGGGACTGGCAGGCCTTTTTCGTGAAATATTTTACAACACAATGCGTTCAAATAATTTGCTTTTGATTTTGTTACAGAATCATAATTTACTATATTTGTCCCGAACTTCACTAATCAGCATATATGGACAAGAAATTTGAACTCGTAGAAAAATACAATATCGATGTAGATGTCTTTATAGAAGAAGACGGTGTAACTCCTGTTGGAAAACTGCCAGACAACCACCTTACCAAAGAGTTTCTCCGCCTGTATTTTACAGGACAGATTACAAAGGTCTGGAAGCGATGGCTTTCTGATTTATATTATGCTTCGACTGCTAAAGGTGAGGAGATCTATCTTCCTAAAACGAATCTTACTTCCTGGGATATTGAGAAGATAATCAAAGACAAGCGTGGAGGAAAAAGGGCAGGTGCCGGTTCAAAGCTGAAGACCGGTATTTCAACGACTACATTAAGAATTCCTTTTACCCTAAAAGAGAGTTTCAAATGTTATATAGATATGTACACTCAGTATTTCAAAGGTGAAGAAGAAAACATTCCTTATTTCACAAACGAAGAAGATAGGCTGAACACCATCAGGGATATGATGAGTGTACTAAAACATGAAGAACACCTGATATATGAACGTAGGAAAAGAGCTGCCGAGGAAGAGGAAAACAAACGCCAGCTCAAACTCTTCGGTGAAGAGAATCAATGATATTCATTATAGTTTTTGAATCTGTAACACAATCAAATCAAGATTGGGGTATGCTTGGTTATTTCCTTGCATACGTTTTTTTATGCCCTTTGCTTTCTTTTCCCTTCTATTACATATAAACCTTATTCTTCCTAGCACCTCTAATATTTTGTACAAAAGTATCGCTAAGGTTGTTTATTGCCTGGTCATTTCTTATGTATATGGGGTATCACCAACATTTACTACAAATGTTACTGTAAGGATGCTCTTTGTTGTTGTCTTATAATCCTAAGGCTCGGATTATCAATACTATACATTTCCCCATCTTTTTTATATCTTACCAACATTCTGTACAAAAGTAACTCTAAGCATCCTTTGCGCGCAGTAATAAACTTATTTTCTGGTGTAGATAAATCAGTTAAACGAACAAATGTTCGTCACTCCTGTCTGAAGGACTAAAGCCAGTCCGTTACTGGTTTGCTCTCTTTACAGTGAACCTTGTTCTTTTGTCCCATATCTCTTAATCGGTATAACTCGTTTTTCGATTGTCTTTCATTGGTCTTTTCTGCTGTCCGCTTCCTCATTTATCGGTGTTTCCCCATCTAAGAGCCTTTCTTTTTATACGGCAAAGGTATATGGGTGTAGTGGAAATGAAAGAGTTCCGGCTTCCAGCCTTTGCCCTGAAAAAAATAACGATGACGGCTTACGCTGCCCCAACATTTTTTTCGTTCAAAACTTTTCTAATTCCACTTTCCCAAACCTCGATAAGCCGTAAAAAAAAGGCTCAAACTCAGTTGGGGAATAAATCTCTAAAAAAAAAGTCAGCGGACAAAAGACCAAACCAAGACAAAGGTTTTCAAAAAAAGGTCTAAATCTAGCTGAAGAATAATTCAAGTTTTAACCCTCTAAAGCATACGGATATGAGAAAAGGTTTCGAAGTTAACGGCGATTACAGACTGATGGACAGTTCAGAACTTGTGTATATTCTTACCAACAGCGCAGTGATGGTAAACAAGGTACAGGAAAAGGAAGTGGTTTATGGCGAAGAGTGCAGCTTTGAGGATGTCCTGGCGAAGATGACCCCAGGAAAGCGCAATCTCGTTATGGCAGGAGTGGAGCTTTACAAACGCTGCAACTCTCATAAGAACCAAAGACCGGTTATCAGACAGAGTACAGATATTTTCGACTATATGCAGCCAGTTTTGGGAGATAACAAGACAGAAGAATGTTGGGCTATCTTAATGAACTCGTCTGCAAGAGTTATCAAGAGAATACGCATTTCTTCCGGTGGACTGAATACATGCCTGATTGATATAAGGGTACTGCTTAAAGAGGCTATTCTTTGCGAGGCTACCTCATTTATACTTTCACACAACCATCCGAGCGGAAACACCAAACCGAGTACAGAAGATGATAAGTTGACCCAATCGGCAGCAACGGCAGCCAAGACACTCAATATCCGAATGCTTGACCATGTTATTATCTGCAATGATTCTTACTACAGTTATGCAGATGAAGGCAGAATCTAAGTGAGCAGAGTAGCACAACCTTACAAATAGGTTGTGACTACTTTTTCAAGAAAAAGTAGCAAAACAATTAAATGGCATACATTATGAAGTGGATTGAAATGATGGTCAAGAAATTGACCGAAAGATATATGAGCCTGAACCGTCAGTTTAAGGTACAACGGCATACAATTGTGTGTCAGAGCGGTATGGAGGACTATGTTAGTGTAACGATAGACTGTACTGAATCCTTCAGCTTTGATTTTTGGACAAAGGAACTTACCTGTGAGTATGGCAGCAGATACTTTGATGATGTATCTGAAGCATTCAGAAAAGTGTACGGAAATATTACCATTATCAATAACCCTAAATGACTGCATTATGGAAAAGAACTATGAAACTTTGCACATCACATTCAGAAAGCCCCTTGCCGAAATAGACAAGGAGTTCGAGGAAGAAAAGGAAATGTTCGGTGTAGGGAGCCTTAAGGAGTTCATAGACGGATATGAATCTTCAAGGTTCACGCAGATAAGCGAAACGGAAGCAATCATCACTTCCGAATACAACATGAACCATATCGTTGACTGGATAGAGAGGTTTGCCGAAGATATGGTTTTCTCTTAATCTGATTATGTCACAGAATCAAAATAGTATTAATCTTCAAAATTTACCGATATGAACACAACAACGATACACCCGGCTGAAGCATATCTTCGCAACCCAAACAACCCGTCTTCACTGTACGTAAAAATCAACGGTAAGCGCAGACGACTTTTCATCAACCGTCAGGAAGGAGTGATATGTATAATCGCAGAGAGAAAGAAAAGGAGAGGGTACAGGTTCTATGAATGGGCATCCATACAGGATGTCTATTATCCGACCGGTAAGGATGAAAAGGAAACCGTCAGAAAAGAGGTCTTGAAATATAAGAAACTGGCGAGACTGGCTACGCACACCAATGCCTGGCTAAGACAGATTGCAGACGCAGATCCGGAGAAGTCACTGTATGAAAACCATATCACGACAGGAACCACCATTGACGGCAAATGTATCAGACTGAGCACCATCGAGAAGTATTGCGGCTGCATGGTGATGGAGTGTTTCATGGAAGCCTTCAAGAAGAAGGAGAAGTATTCAAGCTACAGGTTTGACTTTTGCGGATATGACGGTACACTCTGGTGCGAACCCCGTGAGGACGGTGACATGGCAGCAGGCTTTATGAAGGAATACCGAAATACCGGGAACGGCTATTATTATCTGCTTATCAATGACAATACCATGATAGGCTATGACATTGACTGACTCATTTTCCCTATCCTTTGTATTGAGGTATAAAGGATAGGGTATGAAACCCAATTATACAACACTAAAATTTCTATCTTATGAAACCGGAAACAATTATTCAGCAAGGCTTGAAAAGTGCCAATATATTGCTTAAGAATGCACAGAAGAGAGCTGCAGAACTTGACCACCTGAAGGGGGAACTTGTAATAATCACAGATGCAAACGGCAAGACCTTCAAAGGCTTTTACAGGAATGTTGAGTTCATCATCTTGGACAACAGGATTACCGCCAGATATACTGTCTGCCATATTCTTGAATGTAACGGCTTTATAATGCCATCAGAACATACAGACGAAGTATATGATGCTGTGGATATACGCAAGACTTCCTACAAGAACTACAGATATAAAGTTTAACCCTATAAATCACATTGACATGAAAACAAAACTTTCACCTTATACAATCGCTTCAAACTGTACTGACCTTACTGACATCCGTGACGGTATCAATGAAATCCAGGAAGAAATGAAAAGGCTTGTTTCAGAAGGCAAAAATGTTCCGTCGTTCTTCTACTCCAGGTTGTCAAAGCTCCAGGCAAAGAGGAAAAAATTTGAACAGAAAAACCAGATTCACATGAATGTGACCATCCGTTTCTTCATAGACGAGGAAACTCTTACAATGGCTGTACGCCATTGCCTGTACTTCCAGATAGAGCCTTCTTTTCCGAACGTAAAGAAAGCCATCAGGAATGCAGTCTTGAACAATGGAAAATCCATCATAGATTTCCCTGAATCCTGGGGTGATGACCTTATGGATGTTGAGAATGCAAAGTTGGTAGAGACACATTATCCATATCAATGCATTTAGAAAACAGTGGCGCAATCTCCTCTATCTTAAATCCTGCTATACCGCACCCTATTTTCGTAACATAGAAGTGAAGCTGTCTATTATTCTCCGCAAAATTTATAAATTCTTCGACATATGGTCTTATGTCATCTACACCACCATGCATAGTAGGTATGGCATAAGATTGTCCCTGTAAACCTACTCCTTGTCCTTGAATAGCTCCAAATTTCTTTCTCGCTGTTCTTGCTGCACCTCCATTGTGCCATCCAGCCAGATTACTACCAAAAACAAATACTTCGTTTTGTTTTAATTCTTCTATAAATTCAGGTGTTACGTTCATATAAATATAAAAAAATAAGCCCCCGAAGGGGCTTGATTATTAATTAGATTTCTTCTTTCCGAAAAGCTGGAAATATAACTCTCTTACTATTAGTACAGGCGAAGTTACTAATAATATCATACCCCAAGTTTCCCATGATAATGGATGTGTTCTGAATACTTCTCCTCCGAACTGTACTATCAGCCATGTAGTTACTAGAATACCGAATGTAACTCCATAGAATTTTGAGTTGTTGAACAAGCCAGAGAATACAGATTTGTTTTTACCGATAACACGTGCATTGAACAGGTTCCACCAGTTCAATACCATGTAGCCAGCAAAGAACATAGTTGTATCTATTTCTGAAATATAAGGTATATTCTTATTCATGCTCCACAATACGAAGGTACATATCAAGAATATTAAACCACCAAATCCAAAGATTGCCTTTGCGAGAGGTTTGTTTATTATGAACTCTTTTCTATTTCTTGGCTTATCCTCTAATACTTTTTCATCAGCAGGTTCAGATGCTAATGCTATTGCAGCCAATGAATCCATCACCAAGTTAATCCATAGGAACTGAGTTACAGTAAATGGCATTTCAACTCCTACCAGTGGACCGAATACAGCAATCAAACAAGCTGATACGTTGATGGACAACTGTAAATAAAGGAAGTTCTTAATGTTCTTGAACAACGAACGTCCCCATTTAACACCTGTTACGATTGATGGGAATGCATCATCAAGCAATATAATATCTGAAGCCTCTTTTGCAACGGATGTTCCGGAACCCATTGCTATACCTACATCGGCATAATTCAAAGAAGGTGAGTCATTAACTCCGTCACCGGTCATAGCGCATACATACTTTCTTTCTTGTGCCCATTTTAGAATGTCCAATTTATTTGTAGGAGTACAACGTGCTATCACATTTGGAAACTCTCTTCCATGACCTGATTCTTTGATAGCCTTATCAAAGTCCTTAGCTTCAATTGCCCAAATATTCTTGAATCCTGCCTGACGTGCTATTTCCGTACCAGTCTTAAGGTTATCACCTGTCATCATCACTACATCAATACCAGCCTTGTAGCAAGTCTTGATTGCATCAGGAACATCCTGTCTAACTGGGTCTTCTATGAACCATGTACCTACATATTTAGCTTCAGGTATCATAACACCATTATTCAGATTTGCTTTAATTGCTTCGAAATCGCAATTTTCGCCTAAGATAGCAGCTGAGATTGCTCTTCTACCTCTAGCTTGTTGCTCTGATACTTTAGTCAAGAAACCATCAAAACCAATTATTCTTGCAATTACTTCTGGTGCTCCTTTGATTACAATGATCTTTTCATTGCTTGAAAGCTTGTTTGCATATGTAACCATATACTTGTAAGCACTTGAAAATGGAATACAAGAGATTACATCATACTCATTTCGTAGATTTTCTGTCAGTTCGTGACCGATTGATTTAAGTATTGCACCTTCTGTTGGATTACCCAAAACCTGTGAACCATTAGACCAGTTTGCTGTTGAGTTAATGGCACCAATAACATCCAACTTTTCTTTCATGCCATCGACAACATCTTTTTCAACGACGGTCATTACGTTTTGTGTCAGTGTACCTGTCTTATCAGAGAATATAACATTTACAGCACCAATCGTTTCACAAGCATGCATCTTCTTTACAAGATTATTCTCTTTTGCCATGGTCTTCATAGAGAACGCCAAAGCCAGAGTTACAGACAATGGTAGTCCTTCAGGAACTGCTACTATAATTACCACAACAGCACCCATTAGGAACTGTACCTCAGTCAACAATGTATCCCATGACATTACAAAAGGATTGTCACCAAATGCAAAGTCCCAGTGAACCAGATTTAGAATTACAAACATAGCTGCAGCTACAGTGAAAGCTGCTATATTTATCTTACCTGCGAGTTCGTCAAGTTTTTCTTCCAATGGTGTCTTGCTGTCTGTCTCTTCAGATGCCTGTCTGGTCGTTTTTCCTATTTCAGTCTCATCACCTACTTTGACAACGATACCTTCTCCCATACCTTGCTCTATAGTAGTACCTCTAAGAAGCAGATTTGGAGCAAAACCAGAGCCGGTGTAAGGCTCTGTCATTACATATTTTGATACAGCAACAGATTCACCTGTCATAGATGCCTCAGACACTTTCATATCCATAGAATGATGTAATTCTATATCTGCAGGTATTTCATCACCAGCTGAAAGTATTACTACATCACCTACAACAAGTTGGTCTTTTGGTACTTCAACTACAACACCGTCACGTCTTACTTTTACTGGCTCAAAGTCCTTGTCTGTCTTCATGGCATCGAATTTCTTCTTTGCATCATATTCTTGCCAGAAACCAACTCCTGTAGCAATCAAAACAGCACAGATGATACCAATCGACTCAGTAAAGTCACCGTGAATGATACCAAAAATCAATGAGATAGCTGTTGCGACAAGGAGAATTACAATAATTGGATCCTTGAATTTTTCAAGATAGAGTTTCCACCATGGTGTTTCTTCCGGTGGTGTAATAAGGTTGCGTCCATACTGCTCCCTACTCTTAAGGACTTCTTTTTCCGTAAGTCCATGCAAATGTTTTTTGATTTCCATAATGTTTAGTTGATAATATATTATTTACTAATTTCCTTAAATAACTTTGGTACTTCTCCATATTGAGGAAGTTTTCCGTCCCATTTTTCCACAAACATCTGTTGAATAATCAATGGTGTCAAGGCAGATGCTTTTAAATCATTTGCTTTCTTCTCTGCTTCAGCGGCTATAATTAGAGCTTTTGCTTCTGCTTCTGCTTTCTTTAATTTGTTCTCAGCCTGGTAAGCCTCCTGTGTCGTTCTGTTTTTTGCATCAATAGCATCCTTTAATGACTGAGGGGCTGTTAGATTTGATGTAAGTTGCTGATAGATAAATCCTTCTTTTCTCAATTCGGATTCAAGCATGCTTTGCACTTTTGTTTCAAACTGTTGTCTGTGGCTTATAAGTGAATCTGATGAAAAACTATTAGCAACAATTCGATAACTGTCCATAATTACGTTTCTTATGTATCCATTTTCGAGATCTGACAAGTTCCTACGATATTGACTGAACATCTTTGGCACTAAATCTCTGTCCACATAATACGAGAATGTAGGGTCAACTGTAAACTCTGATCCATCTTTGGCATTTATAAAGAATGGTTCATAATCCTTGACCTGAGTAAAGATAGGGAACTCATAAATAGCTGTAAATAATGGCATATATACAACCCATCCTGTTACCTCAGTTATATCATCGACTCCTTTGTTATTTCCTACAAGATTAACTCTGATACCGACGTGTCCGGCATCAATCCTCTCCAATGCAACAAAGAACTTGGCAAATACACCAAATAATGCTATTAGAACAATGCTATATAAAATTACTCTGAACTTATTCATTACAGTATAATTAGTATTACTATTAAAATTGAACTTATAATAAATGGAGCAGACTCCATTTCCATAGATGGGCCAAGTTTTATTCTCGGGTATCTGGAAAACATCCTGAATACGGGCTGTGTAAATTTGTCCATCATGTCATAATATTTCCTATAATTTGTGGCAAGCTGGTTCTTGTATGGCATAAATTTCCAATAAAGAACAAATAAAAGAGTTATTAGACCTATCGGTAGCTTCAATAAAAACTTTGCTGACAGGTAGGAACTTCCCAAAGTAATAACCAGAATCACAGCAATCGCCAATATCACTAAATCCGTTTTTTTCATAACACTTAATAGTTGCTTTCAAATTCTTTAGCAGAAATTTTTGGACCAAGTCCTGATCCATAACTAGATATACTAAAAGACATAGTACCTTCTGTCCATTCAGTGGATGTACATGTCACAGAAAAATCACCTCCATCATGATATGATACATTATTGTTGGTTATAGCTTTTATCTTCAATTTGTATGAGCTAGTACTGCCAAATTTAACTACCTGACTGGAGTTAGGTGATAGCACTACACTACGATAAAGACCTCCATATGATTTTATTATTTTCAACACTATTGTACTGTTAGATGTGTTTCTGAAGGTTATTGACGCTTGGTTTGTCTGAACGTAGTAGTTATCGCTATTGTATGAATACAAATCAGATTGAGCGGATACAGATATTACTGATATCAAAAGCATCACAGCAAAAAGAAAATATTTTTTCATAACCATCTATTTAATTAATTGTTTTACTGATGCAAAGATATATCAACCTTTTTCTATGCCTTGTTTTATGAAATGTTTCAGTACAAATAATTATCACCAGGTATAAATATGGTTGCAATGTTACAGGTATTTTATCTCATATCTATAATTCTTCGGTAAATGTCTGATTCATTCAAAATGACATAACCTTTCTCTGGTTCAAATATGTATAACTCTTCATCATCCAGGTTTACTTTAATGTAACCATCCGCATCCTTGTTTATCATATAGTCATTTGCATTATATAACACGCCACCGATTTCCGCAAGACTTCTTCTTAGACAGCTTATTATAGGTCTTCTTATTTCTGCCTGGGTTAAATCAGGAGCACCCCCTCTTTCTCCACCAAAAAGTTCATAAACGACCTTATATCTGTTCTGGAACAGATTCATTCTTCTTTCATATACTTGGGCCTGTTTTGCATTCTTTGGCAGATTAAAGTTTATTCCACCTTCCTTACTTACAATTAGAAGGAGCAGATATAATGCTTTTTCCCTTCTGTGTAATTTTGTAAGCTTCATATCAATGTCCGGCATTAATATCTCTTCTTTATAAGGATGAATGTTTACCGTACTTCTTACATTTCTTCTGATAAGGTAAATGTCCAGTAACTGCTTATAGAAGCCATGATACAAGAACTGATTCTTCTTTTCTTCTACTTTGGACACATTGATATTGTCAGAACTTAACATTCCACTGAATGTATCCAAGACCTTTTGCATCTGTTCAACAATTCTTTCATCGACATTTATCTTAAGGTAATTTGCGTAGAGACTGTCATTAACGTAACTTCTGCCAATTTTAATCAGTAATGCCGGTTCAGTATCTCTAAGCTCCTTAATACCAAGTTTATTACATAATATATCTTTACAGAAGTTTTGTGTGTTTATGGATAACAATCCGTTTATTACATTTTCAACACCTTCATCGGATAAAGCTGGAGATAAGAATCTAACGATACGTGAGGTAAGTTTACTGTCTGTACTTCTATAGTGCTCAATAACTTTCGGTACATAAATAAAGTTGAATCCTACGACCTGACATTCTTTAAACAATGTTCTGAAATTTTCATTGATTATTCTATTGAGTTCTTCATTTGTACTTGACTCAATATATAGTACCGAACCAAATGCAACATTGAAAACAGGTTGTGGAATTGATATAATCTGAGCTGTACTATTAGGATCTTCAAGGCATCTGCTCAGTCCAATCAACAACAATGCCTCAGGTCTGGCACAGAATCCGTCACTCATAGAGAGTTCACAGAAATCTCCTATAAGGTCACGTTGCAATCCTCTATCGGACTTCTTTAATATATTTATGGCATCAGATAGTGTTATAGAAGAAGCCTTAATCTCCTCTTCCCTACGTATATTATATGATTCACACAATTTTGCATATTCCTGCATCTCGTTTGAATCTATGACCAAATCTGCCTTAATAAGGTCTGTCAGTATCCTACATATCGATATCCTTTCTTCTGTTCTCATGTCCTGATTATTTAAGATTGGCTATTACATTATAAACGAACCAGCTGTTTATATTTTCAAGGAAAATAGGTTTGTCATTGACTCCATCCTTCTGTAATCCCACACCATTTGAATATGATTCTACGCTCAATATCTTTGAATATGGTATCTTAAGACTCTTCTCCGGTGAAGAAAAATACAGATTCTTGTCTGTGAGGCAAACAGAACCAACTCCTACCCTCTGCATAACTGTAGTTTCTACCGGGTGTCCTTTAAATCCACCAGTTCTATAATATACACCTTTCATTATCCTTACACTTACACCACTTGATCTTCCGACATATTCCCTTCTAACCTTCTGTTGGTGCAAGGTTATATTTCTGAACAGCCATATAAGATTTTCGGTTTTGCCCAACATGAACGGGAAATCTCCAGCTATTGTTATTCGAGGTTTAGGCTTGTTCCCAGACAGTATATCCTCCAATACTTTTGATTGCAGAACCTTTTCCAGTGATTTGTTCTCATTGAGTCTTGCCTGTTGCATACCGGTAAACTGAAGAAATCTTGCCACCATTTGTTCTTCCCTAGTGTCTATTATACCGTCATTCAAATATCGATCCACAGCCTGGTCAAAAACCTTTATATATTCGTTTTCCAATGATGTCGTATCTATATATGAGTTTGCGACTATGGCTTTGATTTCTCTTTCTTTCAGGTAGAAATCTTCGTTTGTAGCAAAGCATTTTGCTACAATGCTATTTACCTGGTTTAATCCACTTCTGAATTTTGCTTCACATTCATCATGTTTGCTTCTGAAAAAACCGGCATCTTTACCGCAATATTTGCATTTACCCATACTTAATTTCTTAATTTAGATTGATAATTTACCCCTTGCTTCAAATAGGCATTAAGTAAAATGACCGTTATAATATTGTCTTACAGATGTATTCTTGCTGTTAGTATCATCATATGCTTTGTCAGAAAGTAGAACCTGTCCAGTTTCTATGTATGATAGTAAAGCGTTATCATCATAAGGTCCAAATCTTTGACTATTTCTTTCAATATAAATCATATTTCAATAACTTGTTCAATAAGGATTCGGACCATATTTGTTGTCACATTCTTCTCCTTTGAAAAATCCCAAATATATACCCACTCCTATATTTATTATCGGAATTATAGAAAACAGATAATACCATCCGCTTCTTCCCATGTCATGGAACCTTTTAACAGCATTAGCCAACAATATCCAGAATGCTGGTATAAATATTAGCAATGTAAATATTGCGACTCCATCTGACATATAATCACCTTCAATATTGGCTGGCACAAAGAATAATGCTGTAAATATATTAATCAACCAATATCTAGTTCTACGCGTTCTACCCTTGAAAGAAAACAATGATGCAAGAAATGACTTATTGTCTGACTCGGCTATATAAGACGAACTATTTGTTTCACCTGCACTAGTTTCACCCTGTATAGACAAGTTTTCTTGCGCTTGCGTTGACTTAGATAGATCTATTTTCTTGATGTATTGTTCGCACGATGTATTGTTATAAACAATATCTTGCGTACAATTCTCTGTTCCGTTTTTCCTACAATTATTGCATTGATCTTTTATCATAAATACTCATGTGATAATTAATCTATTGTTACTTACTGTAAATTGGCCAACTAACTTTCTGCATTAATTGTTTACCAACTGTACAATAATAAGCCTATCTCCATCATTCTTACCAAGCAGAATCTTCTTCCCTTCAGTGAGTTCTACGTATTCACCTACTCCTATCTTCTTGTCGAGATCCTTATCCCATAAGTCGCTTAAGCCTCGGTTGATTAATATCCATTTACCATTAAAGAAATGGAAATCTCCAACTGGTTTTTTCTGTTCTGATGTCAAAGTCTCATTTGGGAATATGAAACGATTAACATGCCAGAGATACAGACTTTGTTTATTATATACCATAAGTCTATAGTTCTCCGGCCTATATGTGCCAGGCTTAGGTGAATAATATAAATTCAATACTGGTAACTGCCCGTGATATTCTGTGCCACAGAAAGGACATTTAGGTTTGGTGCTGTTGTCAAAGACGAACCAATGAGCCTTACAGTTTGGATTCTGACAAGGCTGCATCAAATCGGTTGTTTTAACTAATGCAGTAACCCAATCATCTGCTGTTGGTCTCATACTTGGGTTATGCAATCCATCAATGAAAGCTCTATCAAATAGATTCTTCAGATAAGGCCCGCATATAGAATATGGCAGTTTGGTAACATCACCCTGAGGCAACTCACTAGGTGCAAGCTGATTTACCTTTGGTCTGTTACTTTTATCTGTAGGGTGCTCTATAAACAATGCCATTTTACCCATCGAAAGTTCTTCATCTTTCGCTGCATCCAAATCATTAACCTTTCCTCCTCTAAGTGGGTGTCTGTAGAGCAGATACATATAAATCAATACAGCAAGAGCATGTCTGTCCGTCTGGATACAAGGCAGTTTCTTGTTTGGGTCATCCCTTTTCAATCCTCTTGTCTCCAAGACTTCAGGGGCAATAAAATCAGGCGTACCCACTACATCAGGTGGATATTTCCCAGGCACAACCAATCCATCACAGTCAATAATATTTGCAGTACCTGTAACTGGATCTACAAGAATATTATTGTATGACAAATCAGAATGAGAAAGGCCAGCAGCATGCAGTCTCTTAACTCCTCTGGCCAACTGTATGCACATATGGAAATGTGTAAGCCAGTTACCTTTCTGGTCATCTTCAAGGAACTTATTCCTAAGCTTTGCAGAAGCAAACCATTTTCCGACTTTTTCTTGCCCTTTGAATCTTCCTCCAGAAAAGAAAAAATTCTTGTTATAGGCTGGTACAACCAGCCCTACCTTGCCATTCCATTCAACCATTTTTTCCGGCCAACAGAAGATTTTTTTCCAATAGTCGCCACCAGCCTGGTTGAATATTTTGTCCTTATAACTGCTTGTAATATTCTGGATTCTATCCTTAGAATTTACATCAAGCGGCGTTCTGAAGAAGCCAACTACATATGACTTGTCAGGACTGAAATATACGTCCTTCATTGCACCGGAACCAATAATTTCATCTACAAATTCTATTGTTGTTCCGTCACTTGTTGTAAGTTTTATTGTTTTTGCCATATTAGTATAGTATTACAAGTGTTCTATCATCATGATTTCCCGGTGACCAGAAATCCATCCATTTTAATAGCTGGTCTTTTGATTCTTCATTGTCATCTTTCAAATCAACACCGCTTATCTCGTCATCTGGGAAACCATTTTTAAGTTTATCCCAAAATTCAGCCCATTTATTGAAGTTATTAAGATTGTTTTCAGTTTCAAACATAGGGTCTGATATTCCATCAGTCATTAAGAATAAAGCAGTAAAGTCTTCTTCGATAGAAAATCTTAACCTGTCCATAATAGCTTTCCCATCATTGAATACTTCAGGCATAGTCAGGAATCTTGTTTGACCTGAGAATTCACCTTCATCAGGGATACCAAGCAATTTGATTGTGCCTTTTTCTTTATTGAATATACACATAGCACCATCACCTACCCAGTATGATGCTACAAACCAGCCGAAATCAAATTTCTTGCAAATAGAGAACATTAATGTTGTTGCAAAATCCTTAACGGTAACTCCTGGTATATCATTTGCTGTTTGTTTAGCCTGATCTTTAATTGTTTTATGTGCACTGAAAGCTGCATTACCAACAATACTGTATATAACATTTGCCATTAGCTTACGTGATGTTTCTTCATCATCTGCTGTCCTATAGGCTCTGATAGCATCTTCAAGTTCTGTACTGTCTTTCAGCTTGTTTATGCAATATTCAACTACTGTATCACATGCGATTCTTGAACCTTGCCTTGAATATTTTGCCGAACCGGCTCCATCTGCAACTGCAAGGATATACCAATCTGATTCACCACAATGATGTAATCTGAAATGGTCGTCTCTGGCCTTACCGTCCTGAGCATGTGAGCGTCCTCGTTGACTTGCTGCAACAACGTCCTTTCTTGGTCCGGTTGTCTCTGATTCTTCAACCTTTATATATTCGCACTCTGCATCTGGCTTATAGAATAATGACTTTTCAGGAGTCGGTATATTTCTCCATAGACTTCTTGGGTCTGGATTGAATGCAATAGGTATATTTATATAGCTTATAGGCTCACCTTCAATCCACCCATAATGCTTATAACAGAGCTTTATTGTAAAGTCTCCGGATTTAATAGGCTTTCCAAAAATCTTAAGGATACATTTATCTCCCTTAGGGTTTTCTTTTTCATTTTTGTCTTCACAGAAACAAATAACTTCAGGATTGTCCTGTTGCTCATTATCACTATTTATTCCGTTCTCCTGAAGGGTGTCTGCACAAGAGTCAGCTTTGTTTTCGCATTTGGTGATGTCTTCTACTGTCCAGTCAAGGCCTGTCTGTTCAAGACCTTCAATCCACATATCGCATACAAGATCAAACGGTACTTCAATTTGCGCATTATAATCTTTCTTCACGGTTCCATTCGCAAATCTAATACCAAGTTTCTTTATTTCATTTTCTATAACGACCCTGTTATTCATTTTATCTTCATTATATAAATTCCAGTTTCTTTCAATTAGCCACTTCTCAAAATCATCAGCCTGAGCTAGTGATGCCTTGATTCCATATTTATCTAATAGACCAGATACTACACTCATGATTTTACCCCCTTCCTCTGTTTACATCAACACCAGTTGCACCTGTGCTATCAAGAGTTCCTTCCAAACCGCACCATGGACAACAACTTTTAGCATCTTCTCCAACACAGAAAATATTACCACATTCGCAAATAACAACACCCAACTGATTACCGCAACATGGACAAGCAGGAACACCTATCATTTCCCTTGAGTTTATGCTTCTGTTAGTATTACCTGGAACTGACAGTTGACTGTACTTTTCACCATCTATAGGATATGCACCGACAAGTTTGAAAATACCACGAGTCATTTCATTGTCATTTCCATTCTTTATTCTCTTGGCATATTTAACCAGATAATTCTGTTTTGTTGTCTGGCATTTTCCAAGCAATACGACAAAATTTTCATCTATCAGACAAGGTTTAGATGTGTCAACCTTCTCTAAATTGATACCTGTTGTTGGTGCCAGTTGAACTTCGTCATTTGAATAGTCTGACACAGAAACACTTGTCGCTTTAATAGAGGCTGTTACCCATTTGAAGAATTTAGAGAATGATTCTTCATCTGTGTCATTCAGTCTTAAGACATTATCGGATATCTGGCCTAAGAGCTGCGTATTTACATTGTCACCTATTGATATAGCAACTAAATTACAACTGTGCTTGTATTTATTGTTCCATCTGGCAAATGCTGCTGAATAATCATCTGTAGGTGTACCATCTGTAAACAGGAATATTATAGGTTTCCAGTCACCTTTAGCTTCCAGGGTTGTTTTCTGAATGGATTTGTCAAGTTCATCCATCAAATAATTCAATGCAACTCCCAATGATGTCCCTCCACCTATAGGGAATATTGGGGGATAAAACTTATACAACTCTGTCAATGGAGAAAGTGTTGTTGCTTTACCTGCAAAACCGATTATAGAAACAAAGGCTGTTTCAAGCGCATAAGGGTCAACACGTAACTCTTGTATAATTGTACGCATTCCTTTTTGAACCTGTTCTATAGGTTCACCGACCATGGATTCTGAAATATCCACTAAAAAATATATTGGTAGTCTTCTCATACTCTTTTATTTGTTATAGATGGTAATGTACTTAAGAAAACCTTGCCTGGTCCTACAATTCTTGTCATCAGAAACCCTTCTCCAGAGACTAAGTTTCTCATAATATTTGTATTTCTCTGTATAGATATCTGGTTGTCATTGATACCGAGTAAGGCCTTAACGTGATTCTCATCAACCGTTATTTCTTCTCCAGGTTGTAAGTCTCTTTCAATAAGTGTGTCTATACTATCAAAGAATACCGTAGATTCTCCAGTTATTCTTTGAAAGCTTAGACCAATACCTGAGAGGAACTTATTTATGGATAATGAAATATCAATGTTTACTTTGTTGTTTGAGGCAACATAATCTCCTCTTTTTAATATCAGATTTTGTCCTGTTGTTATTTTCAAATATTTTAGACTTCCGCTCCTACCTGACATGACAAGTTTTCTTGGCATTCTATCTCTGTTAGTATATTTTACCAGAAACAAAGATTCTCCTGATAGAACTGAACTAAGCGCACCCATTATTCCATTTGAAGATGATGTTATCTCTTGTTCTATGCCAGAGTCCATATAAATCATTGAACTCCTTTCTGAATAAAAAGATTCATTCGATTCAAGAGTAACTTCAAGTGCCTGATAAACATTGCCAATTAATTTACAATTCATCCTGTATACTCTTAAATAACAACATTAACTTCTTCTGGTGGTGGAGGAAGCAATAGCTCTGATGTTGCTCCCATAGATTTATTTCCTTCTCCGATTATTCCGCTTACCCATTTGAAGAACTTAGACAAACTTGTCCCATCCAAAGTATCAATCTGATAAACTTTATCAGTCAATTGACAGAGTTCTGCGGTTTTAGCTTTTGGACCTGCAGCACAACATACAACTGTTGCAAATTTGCTAGCCTTAATTTTGGGTACCATATCATTGAACTTCATTATGTCTGAAGGTTTTCCGTCAGTCATCAAGAACAATAAGGGCATCCAGTCTCCTTTCTTATCCTGAGTGCCTTTATTGATCTCCTTTTCCATATTAGTAAGCAGCATTTCAAGTGCTTCACCCATATGAGTAGGTCCACTATCCGGAGTAGTAATTTCTGGCATTTGCAGTTCGTCTATAGGCGTAAGAGGAATAAGCTGTTTTACTTCTCTATCATAAGTAATAATGCTAATATTTACTGTCTCTAATGCATAGGGGTCATTCCTCAATGTGCTTAACATTGATTCTATACCAACCTTGACAGATTCTATAGGCTCTCCTTTCATTGAACCTGATGTGTCTATCAATAAATATACTGGTAATCTACGTGCCATATTTTTCTTATCAATCTTTATGTAAAACCATTATTTCTTGTGGCATAGGTGGTAATTCCTCCAATGACAAATCATTATCACCACAATAGTCTATTTTTGAACTTGTTGCACCTATTGAATTTGATATCCATTTAAAATATGCCTTTATATCTTCTGTCTTATTTGAAGATATATACACTATATTTTTTGTTATCTTTTGAAGTACATCAGCATGAACTTTACTTCCAGCTGCACATGCAACTACAACACTAAAAGTGCGTTTCTTAAATTCAGCGATTGATTTGGCTAAAGGACCGGTGCTTCCTCCATCAGCCAATAAAAACATTAAAGGCTTCCAATCTCCTTTCTGCTCTGCAGTATTCTTCCGAACCTCTTCATCATATCTGATGCATAATAAAGACAATGCTTCTCCTAAAACGGAACGTCCTTTTGCAACTAGTTCTGGTAGGATTACTTTATATACCTCTGTTAATGGAAGAATTTGTTCAGCCTTACTGTCATAGGTAATAATACTTAGACAAACAGTTTCAAGTGCATAAGGATCATGTCGAAGAGACTCTATTAATGATTTTAATCCTGCTTTAACAGCTTCTATTGGTTCACCTCTCATAGATGTAGATGTATCTATAACTATGTAAACTGGTAATCTTCTCATTATTATTATATTAAGTTTATGTAGGCTTTCGCCTACATAAACTGTTAATGATTAATCATCTACTCATTCGAGGTAAATGTAATTATACTACAATATTTACTTCTGGTGGTGGAGGTGGCAACTCACTCATAGTTCCAACATCTGAACCAGTATCTTCAACCTTCATACTTCCAGCACTTACAGAAGCTGAAACCCACTTAAAGAATGATTTTATTGTTGAACTATCGGCAGTATCTAGCTGAACAACACTTTCTGTAATCTGTTTCAATACATTTGTATCTGCTCCTTGACCTGCAGCGCACGCTACAACCATTCCAAATTTACGTTTCTTAAATTCAGCCAGACCCTTATTCAAATCATCTGTAGGAACACCGTCTGTCATAATGAAAACAAGCGGCTTCCAGTCACCTTTCTGCTCTGCTGTTGTTTTTGTTACTTCCTGGTCAACTCTGTTTGCTAAAAGAGATAATGCTTCACCTAAAGCTGTGCAACCATTAGCTTCTATTGTTGGCTGTTGGAATGATGACAATTCGGTAAGTGGGGTAACTTGTTTTGCGCTACTGTCAAATGTAATTATACTTAAATATGCCGTTTCCAGAGCATAAGGATCCTGTCTCAATGTTGAAACCAGAACCTGTACTCCATTTTTAACTGCTTCAATCGGCTCTCCGTACATAGACCCCGAGCAGTCCAAAAGTAAATAAACTGGTAATCTTCTCATTGTTTATTATTTTGAATAGTTATTGATAATTCTTCTAACTGTTTGTCTTAAATCATTATTCTCTTTGAAAGCGTCTCCTATTGCAGCAAACTTCCATTCACCGTTACGCCTATATAGTTTTCCCATAATAAGAGCATCTGTTCCTGCAAACTGAGGACTTTTTGCCACATCATATTGTGCGAAAACAGAATTTACTTTTGTCGGTGTTCCTTCATACATTCTTATAGCTGCATATGGAATTTGAAGGAAGTCAATATTTTTAGGAGAATAAATATTGAGGAAGAAGAAAATCTGCTCAATCTGAGGGCTCACTTTCAACAGATCAACAGTAATAATCTCGTTATCAAGTCCATCATCACCTCCCTTATCTCCTTCTAAGTCGTCAGGAGTATGGTACATAGATTTATCATTAGACCAATCCTTTCCAATAGGTAATCCTACAGATGTGAAGAACTCTTTTTTATACATAGGTGAATATAATGTGTCAACTAGTTGACCATTTGCGTCAAGCATAACGCAACTCAAATCCACATCTACATCAATTTCTTTTTTTACTGGACGCATTTCAGTCTTTCTTCCAAATCCTAAGAAGCCTTCGCTTACTACTACTTCTTTCATCTCCTGGGTTTCAATAGCTCCCCAGTTACAACCTACACAGAAATTTGTAAGTTTAGCTCCAGAATCTTTTTCAAGATTTATTCTCTGTCCTTTTTCAAGTCTTATAGCCATATCTCTTATTTTGAATAGTTTTTCATTACTCTTGCTATAGTGTTTACAATCGATCTGTCTTCATAGGCATCACCTATAGCGGCAAACTTCCATTCTCCGTTACGTTTATATAGTTTACCCATTACGAGACCTCTCATACCTCTACAAGTTGTCTGGGTAGCAACATCATATTGTGCAAAAACCTCTTTTACCTTGGTTGGCGTACCTTCATACATTCTAATTGATGCATAAGGGATATCAGAGAAGTCTCCCTGAAACTCTTGGGTATTATATATATTGAGGAAGAATACAATCTGGTTGATATTACTATTTACTCTTGATAAATCGACTGTGATAATCTCATTATCTAGGCCGTCATCACCATTCTGGTCTCCTTCTGTATCGTCACCTGTATGGTGCAAGGCTCCATCTCTTGAATCAGTTTTACCATTTGGTAAACCTAAATTTTTGTCTCCAAATCGATATAATGGCGACCATATATGATCGACAGGTTGACCATCTGCATCGAACATTAAACAACTAAGATCTAGATCCACATCCAAAACCTTTGAACTTAGTCCGAAAAATGTGCTTTTTACGACAGCACCCCAATTACAGCCAACACAAAAGTTTACCAACTTGGCTCCATTGGATTTTTCCAGATTTATTCTCTGTCCTTTTTCAAGTTTTCTTAATTCAATAGCCATATTCAAAAGATTATTGATATTTA
>JAHHQV010000025.1 GCA_020026175.1 Phocaeicola sp.
CTGTAACCGGCTGATCCGTAGTCAGCTACTCTATTCAGTTGAGCTACGCGGCCATGTCTCTTTGTTTAACGGGTGCAAAGGTATGTAGTTTTTTTATATTCTCCAAATCTTTTCCCGTTTTTTTTCTGTTTGAATCAAAAAAAGTAGGAAAAACATCCATTACCAATTGTTTTATCTCATAAATTTCTCACCAAAAATCTGCCAACCTAGAGAAATTCCGAAATTCCAGTCTTTTTTAGGTGAACTGTAATAATTGAGATAAGCACTCAAAGAACAGAAAGGGAATTTTAGAACCAGTGATAAATCACTCATATATTCAAATCCTCTGAATGCTTTTCCGTAATATGCTTTATTGTTTTCATTACACAATATAGGGAAAATAGGCAAAAATCCATATATACCGATTCTGGCATGTAATAATGGATTAATTTTGTATATAGGTATCACACCTGCTCCCACAAACTGGTTTGCCCTGAAAGATATATTGTAATTTATTTTGCTATGCAGTGTAGGCGAGAATTCTCCAGCCTGTAGCATTGTGGCATTATAGTTATTGCTGAAGTTTCTCGATGAATAATATGCATCGAAATAAGAGCCTAGAACGAATTTCTTCCCAAATTGATAGTATCTCTCCATTTCATAAGAGATTTGCAGCCAACTCTGTCGATATTTGAATTCTCCGTTATACGAGTCGGTTCCAGTTCCCTGCTTATATTTTTCCACTCCAGAATACACATGTGCAGCCAACCGTTCTTTAGTACCGCTGAAAGCATAAAGTCTGCTGTCAAGCGTGTTTCCTTCAAGAGCTACAGTACCTCCGAAGATAGAATAGTTGCTTTCATCTCTTACTGACTTGTTCAGATCGATTACCTTTTCCTGAAAATATTTGTCTCTCATTTCGGCTACCCCTATACCGAATTCCGCTTTATGTTTGTTAAGGAAAGGCATGTTTACATATAGCTTTACAAAATTCTCTTCCTTCTTGTTTGATATAGGATTGTTTGAGAGACTGAAATTCTTTGTGTGCCACATGTAGTTGAACGATGACAATGATGCTACCAGACGATAAGAGGTAGGAATTTCTGTAGGCAAATCTATTCTTCCCGACAACTGCAGGTTGTTATATATCTGTCCCAGCTGTCCTTCCAGCGTAAATTCTTTCGAGAAGGAGCTTAGATTCTGATAAGATGCTCCAAGATATATCTGATTGGCTCCGTTTGAGCCTACGTTTCCTCCTATTTTCACAAAAATATCTTCTGCCATCTTTACGTCAAGATGTAGTGTAAAGGTGTTGTCTTCGTAGTCATATTCGGCATGAGGTATCACTTCTGTTATCATATTGTCGCTGAGCAATCTGAAATACCCTTTACGGAGCTCTTCCATAGAGAACACTTCATCATCCTTTGTATGAAACCCTTTTCTGATGTACTTTTTCTGTTGTTCGTTTGCCCCATGAATGACTATTTTTCTGAAATTCAGTTTCGGCATTTGCCTTTTGTAGTCTATACGTTTCTTTTCTAGTACCTTCAAGTTTACTCGTCTGTGTATCCTTTGTTTTATAGAGTCCATCATTTCTATAGTCTTTTTATATCCTATTTCATGAAGTTCGTCATATCTGTCGAAATCCATGAGGCTTACGTCTGTATACTTGAATGTCATCAGTATCCCCAAAGAGTCGGGTATAGTATAGTCTGTTTTTTGCATTATCATGTTTTCCAGCTGGCTCATGATGTCTCCCTCTTTCGGCTTGCTTGGGTTTGAACTTACCACACTTCCTATTATGATGTCAGGATTAAAGTCTTTTATCATTGTAGATACAGGGAAGTTGTCGTATATACCGCCGTCGTACGCCAGTACAGAGTCAATCTGTATAGGCTTGAATACGGCAGGAAAACTCATCGAGGCCCTTACGGCGTCTCCTAAGTCTCCACTTTTCATTATTAGTGCCTGCTTGTTATACACATCCGAAGCCACACATCTGAACGGAACGAAAAGATTATCGAAATTATTGTGGCATTTGGCATTGGCCTGTGCAAACAGGTCGACAAACACGATATTCATATGAATGGGGTCTACCATGCTTGAAGGAAGGAAATGTGTCTCTACTTTTTTCGACATCTTCATTTTCGAAAGGCGGACGTTCAGAAATTCAGGAGTAGGAGGGTTCATCTTGAAATAATACATATAGTTTTCTTCGATACCCCCTGAGTACCATCTTTTGAAGTCGGGCGATTTCAGCAGTTTCTCCATGTCGTCGGGAGAGTATCCCATAGCATACATCGAGCCTACTATTGCTCCCATAGAGGTTCCTGCAATATAGTCTATAGGTATGTTGTTTTCCTCCAAAGCGCGTATTATGCCTATATGGGTTATGCCCTTTGCACCGCCACCGCTCAATACAAGGCCTACCTTTTGTGAATACGCACAATGAAACAGAAGAAATATGATAATAAATTGTGTTAGAAATCTTTTCATAAATAGAGAAACAATTATATTAAATTCTTTATCAAAGGTAGTAAAAAATAGTTTAGGGCAATAAAAAAAACATACGAAATAATACAAAAAAAGGTGATACTTGGCACATTAGTACAAAGTATCACCCTATTGTATATATATATATACTTATAATATCGGCTGTCAAATCATGTCGATGCTTCTCTTCACGAAGTTTGTAAGTGCTTCACCCTTCAGCATGCCGTTCTGCAGCAGTGCCAGGTCTATAAGTTGATGTACAACCTTGTTTCCTGCGGCATACTCATTCAAGATTGTATCTTTCTGAGTCTTCTGGTCTTCAAGTTTCTTTTCTACATCAATCAGTTCATCTTTTTCGTTTGTAGGTATTTCTTCGTCCTTCTTTCCTGCATGAACTTTTTCCAGCTCGTTCTTTCTGAGGTTAAGGATAGCAGTTTCCGATTCTACAGGAACCAGTTTTTCGGCACAAGAAGATTCGGCATCATCCAGCACCTGCTTTATAAGTTTGTGGTCGCTGTTCAGCACAAGATTGAACATGTCAGGCATTTCCCCATAGAAGCTCATGCCAGGCTGAATGTTTGCCATTTCCTTCATACGGCGCATATATTCTGCCTGAGTTATTACAATAGGAGCCGAATTTTCGCCCATAGCCTGAGTCTCTACATGGAATTCGGTTCTTGTCATCTTAGGCAGCTGACCGTTGAATACAGATGCAAGCAGGCTTCTCTTGTCTTCTTTCAGTTCTTCGCCCTTCTGTTCTTCTTTTACTATAAGGCGGTCTACCACATCACTGTCCACACGTGTGAAATGAGTTTTTTCCAGTTTCTGTTCCAACATGTTTATCATTGGCACATCAAGCTGTCCGTCCATCATAAGCACGTTGTATCCCTTGCTTGTAGCTGCATCTATGTATGCAAACTGTTCGTCATGATTGTTGGCATACAGGTAAACCAGTTTTCCGTCCTTGTCTGTCTGGTTGCCTTCAGTCAATGTCTTATATTCTTCCTGAGTATAATACTTGTTGTCAGTATCCTTGAACAGGCAGAATTTTGAAACCTTTTCGTAGAAGTCTTCTTGTGTAAGCATGCCGTAGTTGATGAAAATCTTCAAGTCATCCCATTTTGATTCAAATTCAGTACGGTCATTCTTGAATATAGACTGCAATCTGTCTGCCACCTTTTTGGTGATGTATGTAGAGATTTTCTTTACGTTTGAGTCGCTCTGAAGATAAGAACGTGACACGTTGAGAGGTATGTCAGGAGAGTCAATGACACCATGTAGCAATGTGAGGAAGTCTGGTACGATACCTTCTACAGAGTCTGTTACATATACCTGGTTGCAGTACAACTGTATTTTGTTTTTCTGCAGGTCGATGTTGCTCTTTATCTTAGGGAAATAAAGCACGCCTGTCAGATTGAACGGGAAGTCTACGTTCAGATGAATCCAGAACAAAGGTTCGTCCGACATAGGGTAGAGGTTGCGGTAGAAGTTCTTGTAGTCCTCATCCTTCAGTTCGCTAGGTTTCTTTGTCCATATAGGGCAAGTGTCGTTTACTATATTGTCTTCTTCGGTTTCAACCTGTTTCCCGTCCTTCCATTCCTTCTTCTTGCCGAAGGCTACAGGCACTGCCAAGAAACGGCAATACTTGTTCATAAGTCCCTGCAAGCGGCTTTCTTCCAAAAATTCCTTGCAGTCATCATCTATATGAAGTATGATGTCTGTACCGCGTCCGGCTTTTTCTGTCTGTTCCAGAGTAAATTCGGGGCTACCGTCGCATGTCCATCTCATAGCAGGAGCATCTTCCTTGTATGATTTAGTCACGATTTCCACTTTCTTTGCCACCATAAAGGCCGAGTAGAAACCAAGTCCGAAGTGTCCGATTATGGCATTCGCATCATCCTTGTATTTTTCGAGGAAGTCGTTTGCACCCGAAAATGCAATCTGGTTGATATATTTTTCTATTTCGTCGGCAGTAAGTCCGATACCGTGGTCTGAAATTACAATAGTATCATTTTCGGCTTTCACCCTTACAGTAAGGTCGCCCAGTTCGCCCTTGAAATCTCCCTTAGAAGAAAGAGTCTTCAGTTTCTGAGTGGCATCCACTGCATTCGATACAAGTTCACGAAGAAATATTTCATGATCGCTATATAAGAATTTTTTGATAATAGGGAAAATGTTTTCTGTTGTAACCCCAATATTTCCTTTTTGCATATCTTTAGATTTTTAGTGTTTATCAATATAAATGTCGGATAGATAGATACAAGTATTGTGCCAAAACCCGTTTCTGACATATTGGCAGTCTTGCGTATGCAATAAATACAGAAACGGCTTATGAGGATAAATATGATATATCCCCATAAGCCGTTTCAGCTTTCTGTCTATCCTGAGCCGTTATCAGTCTTCGTTCAAGCCTTCCATAAAGCCTTCAAGTGCTTTTCCGGCCTTGTCCATATTTTTCTTTATAGAACTACCGCTTTTCTTGATCATAGTAGAGGCGTATTTCCCTTTTATTTTGGCTATTTCCTTCACCTCTTCAGGTGTAAGGTCCTCATATTCGTCAAGCTTTTTACTCATTTCCGAAAATTCTTCACTGATTTTATCTATCTGTTCGTCAGTGAATTCTTCGCTTTCATTGCTCAAGTCTTCTACAAACTCCCTCAGATCTTCTATCCTGTCAGACTTACTTTGGCATGACACACATCCCAGCGAGAAGACTGCGAATGTAAAAATGTAAAAATATTTTCTCATAATAATTATATATTTGATTATTTCAATCTGTTTACTTCTATCTCTGTGTTATCATTGTTGACACCTATCTCTATGCCACATCCGTAATCAAGTTCGTTGTCCATAAGAAATTCTGCCAGTTTGTCTTCTATTTTTGCCTGGATAGCACGTTTGATAGGACGGGCTCCGTAATGCACGTCTTCTCCCTTCTGTGCGATGAACATCTTGGCAGCATCGGATATGCAAAGCTTGTATCCCATATTTTCCACTCTGGCCACAAGTCCGGCAAGTTCTATGTCGGTTATTCTCATCAGAGCATCGATGTCGAGCTGATGGAAAGGTATTATTTCGTCTATACGGTTGATGAATTCCGGTGCAAAAGTCTTTTCCAATGCTTTTTTCACTATAGTTTCGGCATTTGCTGAGTCTTCTTTTACTGTTGCGTTGAAGCCTATGCCACGTCCGAAGTCTTTTACCTGACGGCTTCCCACGTTTGATGTCATTATAATCACCGTGTTCTTGAAGTCTACAGTTCTGCCCGAGTTGTCGGTAAGGCGTCCCTCGTCCATAATCTGAAGAAGAAAGTTGAACACGTCGGGATGTGCCTTTTCTATTTCGTCAAGCAGCACGATGGAGTAGGGCTTGCGTCTCACCTTTTCCGTCAGCTGTCCACCATCGTCGTATCCTACATATCCTGGAGGCGCACCTACCATGCGCGACACAGTGTATTTGTCCATATATTCGCTCATGTCTATTCGGATAAGCGAATCCTTGCTGCCGAACAGTTCTTCGGCCAATGCCTTTGCCAGATGGGTTTTTCCCACGCCAGTAGGTCCTGTGAAAAGGAAAGTACCTATAGGCTTGTTTGGGTCTTTCAGTCCTGTACGGCTTCGTTTTATGGCTCTCACCAGTGTGTCTACAGCCTTGTCCTGACCTACAACTTTAGATGAAAGTGCTTCTTTCATCATCTTCAGTTTTCCGGTTTCGGAGTCGCCTATTTTGCTTGCAGGCACTCCCGACATCATTGACACCACTTCTTCTATCTGTACCTTGTCTACTGTCTCGCGGTTTTCCTTCATCTTGTCCAGCCAAGCCTCCTTCATGTTTTCCAGCTGTATTTGCAGAGCCTTTTCCTTGTCTCTGAGGTTTGCTGCCATTTCAAAGTTCTGCAGGCTGATGGCCTCGTTCTTATTCTTGTTGGCTTCTGCTATAAGCAGTTCCTGGTCCTCTATTTCTTTAGGCACTGATATGTTGCCGAGGTGTACTCTTGAGCCGGCCTCGTCAAGTGCATCAATAGCCTTGTCGGGGAAGGAGCGGTCTGTGATGTATCTTTCTGTTAGCTGTACGCATGCCTTTATGGCATCTTCCGTATATTCCACATTATGAAATTCCTCGTATTGCTCTTTGATGTTCATCAGTATCTGCAAGGTTTCTTCGGATGTAGAAGGCTCTATCATCACCTTCTGGAATCGTCTTTCCATTGCACCGTCCTTTTCGATAGACTTTCTGTATTCGTCGAGTGTAGTTGCACCTATACACTGTAATTCACCTCTGGCAAGGGCTGGCTTTAGTATGTTTGCCGCATCCATTGAACCGGCAGCAGATCCTGCCCCTATGATGGTGTGAATCTCGTCGATGAAGAGTATCACATCGGGGTTTTGCTTCACTTCCTTTATGACTCCCAGTATTCTCTCTTCAAATTCTCCCCTGTATTTTGTTCCGGCTACAAGTGCCGTAAGGTCGAGCATGATAATCTTCTTGTCAAACAGTATGCGCGATACCTTCTTTTGTGCTATCCTTGTAGCAAGACCTTCTACCACTGCCGATTTTCCTACGCCAGGTTCGCCTATAAGTACAGGATTGTTTTTCTTTTTTCGGCTTAGTATCTGTGCTATACGCTCTGTTTCCTTTTCTCTGCCCACAATCCTGTCCAGTTTCCCTTCGGCTGCTGCTGCCGTGAGGTCTGTCCCGTACTTGTCTAGCAGCAACAACTTTCCGTCATGCTGTTTTTTTGTCTGTGCGGCAGATTCTGCCCGGTTTTGTGACGGTTTGTCATGCTCGGGGCGTGAATACCCCGATTTTCTGCCAATTCCATCATCTTCGTACTCGTCTTCGTCAAAGCTCATGCCCGACGAAGGCAGAGCCTGTGAAGAATAGTCCGATAATCTGTTCTTGATTTTCTGATAAGTTATGTTGTTGCTTTCAAGAACTTCCGCTGCTTTATTGTTTGTCTCTTTCATAATTCCTAATAAAATGTGTTCAGTATCCATCGAGTCCTTTTCGTCAAGTTTCGATTCCAGATAGCTGAGCTTTAGTATTCTTGTTGTCTGTTCGTTGAAATATAGGTTTCTAATTTCTGTCTTTTGTCTTGATACATGGTCTTCATCGTTCTTCATTAGCTCTTCAACGTCTCTTCTTATCTTTCTGAGATTTCCATACAGAGACATTATAGTTTGGGCAGCCTTGTTGTTCTCGGCTCTTATTATGCCTAGAAGAAGATGCTCCGGGCAAATACTGTCGGCTTCTGTCCGTGCCGCCTCCTCTTTACTGTATCTTATCACTTCGGCGGCCTCTTTTGTGTATGAAATGCTGTTCATTATATAAATAATGTGATTGTTCTATATTATAACTGCCTATAAATTTAAACAAAACGACTTGTCGCTTTGTTTAAAACGCTTGGTCGCTTTCATGATAACGCCCAGTCGTTTTAGCGATGTCCGGCAGGCTGGTTTCGCGCGCCAGACTGTAGTTCTGCAAATTTGGACAATATGTATATAATCTACAAATATCATGCCAATAATACGTTATTTTTTAGTATAATTGGCAAATAAATAGCAAATTGCGCTCATATATGATTTTCAATGTATCGATAAATAATAAAAATGTCGGTTTTTGTACAGTTTTTTGATTGAAAAGTTTCGTATATCATCCAAAAGTAGTACTTTAGCATGGTTTTAACAAACCAAAGGCTAATGTATAATTAATATTTTGTTTAAATGCAAGAACAAGGACAAGACAGAATTATAAAAATCAACATCGAAGAAGAAATGAAGTCATCATACATCGACTACTCAATGTCGGTGATTGTTGCTCGTGCCCTTCCTGATGTGAGAGATGGTTTTAAGCCTGTTCACCGCCGTATCCTTTACGGTATGATGGAACTTGGCAACACTTCGGACAAACCTTATAAGAAATCTGCCAGAATAGTAGGTGAGGTACTGGGTAAGTACCATCCACACGGAGACTCTTCCGTTTATGGAGCATTGGTCCGTATGGCACAGGAATGGGCTATGCGCTATCCTCTTGTTGACGGACAGGGAAACTTCGGATCTGTAGACGGTGACAGCCCTGCGGCTATGCGTTATACAGAAGCGAGACTGAAGAAAATCGGTGAAGAAATGATGCAGGACCTTTACAAGGAGACTGTTGATTTCCAAAACAACTTCGACGACACACTGCAGGAACCTACAGTGATGCCTACACGTATACCTAACCTTTTGGTAAACGGTGCTTCGGGTATAGCAGTAGGTATGGCTACAAATATGCCTACACACAATTTGGCTGAAGTGATAGACGGATGTATCGCCTATATCGACAACAATGATATAGACGTGGAGGGACTTATGCAGTATATCAAGGCGCCCGATTTCCCTACAGGTGGATATATATATGGTGTGAGCGGAGTGAAAGACGCTTACGAAACAGGCCGAGGACGTGTGGTGATGCGTGCAAGAACAGAAATTGAAACTCACGCAAATCATGACAAGATTATAGTAAACGAAATCCCATACAACGTAAACAAGAAGGAACTGATAGAACATATCGCTTCTTTGGTGAACGAAAAGAAGATTGATGGCATTTCTTACGTAAACGACGAGTCCGACCGCGAAGGTATGCGTATAGTGATAGACGTAAAACGCGATGCCAATGCAAGTGTAGTACTCAACAAGCTTTTCAAGATGACTGCATTGCAGACTTCGTTCGGTGTGAACAATATTGCACTGGTGAAGGGACGTCCTCGTCTGCTGAACTTGAAAGACCTTATCAGCCTGTTTGTCGAGCATCGTCACGAAGTGGTGATTCGCCGTACAAAATTCGATTTGCGCAAGGCTCAGGAACGCGCACATATACTTGAAGGTCTTATCATAGCTTCCGACAATATAGACGAAGTTATCAGAATAATCCGTGCAGCAAAAACTCCTGCCGAAGCTATCGCAAATCTTGTGGCACGCTTCCAGTTGAGCGACATACAGGCTCGTGCCATAGTTGAAATGAGATTACGCCAGCTTACCGGACTCCTTCAGGAACAGCTTCACTCTGAATATGATGAACTGATGAAACAGATAACATATTATGAAGAAATCCTGTCGAACAACGAACTCTGTATGCAGGTCATCAAGGACGAACTTGTAGAAGTGAAGAATAAATATGGAGACAAGCGCCGTTCGGAAATAGTATATGCTTCGGAAGAGTTCAATCCGGAAGATTTTTATGCCGATGATGAAATGGTAATCACAATTTCACATTTGGGTTACATCAAACGTACTCCACTTGCCGATTTCCATGCACAAAATCGTGGAGGTGTAGGCTCGAAGGGTAGTGAAACTCGTGATGAAGACTTTATAGAGCATATCTATCCTGCCACAATGCACAACACTCTGATGTTCTTCACTCAGAAAGGTAAGTGCTACTGGCTCAAGGTGTACGAAATACCTGAAGGCAACAAGACCTCGAAGGGACGTGCCATACAGAATCTTCTGAACATAGACAGTGATGATGCTGTGACTGCATATCTGAGAGTGAAAAACCTTAATGACAAGGAATTCATCAACAGCCATTATGTATTGTTCTGTACAAAACAGGGTGTAATAAAGAAAACATTGCTCGAACAGTATTCACGACCACGACAGAATGGTGTAAACGCTATATCGATACGTGAAGATGACAGAGTGATAGAAGTACGAATGACTAACGGTAACAACGAAATCGTTATAGCCAACCGCAACGGACGTGCCATCCGATTCCACGAAAGTGCAGTGCGCGATATGGGACGTGTAGCTACCGGAGTACGTGGTATTACACTCGACGATGACGGACAGGACGAAGTAATAGGTATGATTTGCATCAAAGATCCTCTGAAAGAAACTATCATGGTAGTTTCTGAAAACGGATACGGCAAACGCTCTGACATTGAAGATTATCGTAAGACAAACCGAGGAGGTAAGGGAGTGAAGACGCTAAACATCACAGACAAGACAGGCTCGCTGGTGGCAATCAAGTCTGTAACAGATGAAAACGACCTTATGATTATAAACAAGTCTGGTATCACCATACGTGTGAAAGTAGAAGATTTCCGTATCATGGGACGTGCCACACAAGGTGTGCGACTTATAGATCTTGAAAAAAGGAATGACAGCATAGGTTCTGTATGTAAGGTTACTTCGCAGCCGGAAGAAGACATGGCAGATGAAGAGATTACTGAAAACACTCAGAATCAAATTGCGGAAAATATAGAAGGAAATGCTTCGGATAATGTTGAAAATCATGAAAACAATGATTTGAATACAGAAGACGAAAACAATAACTAAAAATTGGATTTATTAAATTTAAAAGATTATGAAAAAGATTTTATTATCAGCAGCAGTGTTGTTCTCTGCATGCACTGTTTCAGCACAGGTTAGTGTGGTGAAAGAAGCAAAGTCTGCTAAAAGTGACCCGGAAAAAGCAGCGGAAATCATTTTGCCTGCCTTGAATGACCCTACAACAGCAGCAGATCCTGAAACATGGAAATTGGCTGGAGACTTCCAGAAGTCTATCTACGATGAAGAAAACATGAAACTGTATCTTCCAGGAGGTAAAGCTGATACTACAAAACTATATAGCAGCCTTGCCAAAATGTTTGAATACTATTTGAAATGTGACGAAGTGGAACAGGCTAAAGTACAGAGCGGCGAACTTAAAAAGGCAAAATTGAGAAAGAAAATCGCAAAAGACTTGATGGCTGTACGTCCTAATCTTACGAATGCAGGTTCTGACGCTTTCAATGCCGGAAATCATGCTAACGCACTGAAGTTTTTCGGCTTATATTGTGATGCAGTTTCTACTCCAGTATTCTCTGATATGGATGAGATAAAGAACGATACTTTAGTTCCTTTGATAGCAAACTATGCAACTATTGCTGCAAGTTCATTGAAAGATAATGCTGCTGTACTTAAGTATGCCAAACTAGGAAAGAATCACAAGGAAGAAGGTTACAGAGCTTTGATGTGTATGGCAGAAGTATACAAGTCAGAAGAAGCAAAAGACTCTGTAAAATGGTTGGCTACTATTAAGGAAGGTGTTGAAAGATTCCCTTCTCAGGAGTATTTCGTGGGTAACCTTATGGATAATTATATTCAGAAAGGTCAGGTAAAAGAAGCTCTTGCCGAAATGGATGGCATCATAGCAAATAATCCTTCTGCTTATTTCATGTATGTGAAAGGTGTATTGCAGTACGAAAACAAGGACTATGATGGAGCAATTGCAACTCTTCAGAAAATTATTGACAAAAACGACGGCTTCGTAGCAGAAGCTTATTCTAAGATGGGTGACTGTTTCTTCTTCCCAGGACAGACTATTGAAGAAGAAAACTCTAAGTTGAGCATGGACGACCCTAAATATGCAGAAGGTGAAGCTAAGGTTAAAGAATACTATGCCAAGGCTCAGCCATACTACGAAAAGGCTAAAGAAATTGCTCCAGACAACAAAGCTTTGTGGGGACAGTTCTTGTTGAGAATCTACTGGAAACTTAACAAAGCTGAATACGAAAACTTGGAAAAAGAACTTGGATATTAAAATATAAGAAATATTTCTTATATAATCGCTTATAAAGGTATATTTTATGATGCGGTTTCAGACTATAGTTTTATAGTTTGAAACCGCATTTTTTGTACAATAGACTTTTGTGTATTATTTTTGCACCGAAAATTAAAGATATAGAGTATGGTGTATACTATCACGATTAGTTCGGGAAAAAAGTTTGATATAGATATGTTTCTATCACAGTTTGAAGTTGATATGAAAATAGAAATGGAAGGATATGACGATGAATATGATTACTTCTATTTGTTACGTCCCGGATTTTCTACATCTATGTTTCTTGTTGCAAGCAACAGAAAAGATGAAATAAGTGTAAGTATTGATATGCTTGCCTCATACGATGACTATAAGTTCTTTCCCTTTATAACAGACTGTATAAATATCTATCTCAACGGAGAAAGTCTTAAAATAGATGGAAAGAGGGTATATGATACACTTGATGAAGAGTGGATTGCAGACTGCATAGGAGAGGAGGTGGCTATGCTGAAGTCTACTTTATCTGTTTTTCATAAATACTATCAAGAACTTCCGCTTTTACCGGGAACATATGTGTCAATGAAACAATTGACCGATTTTGGAGTTAATCTTCATTCTTCAACTCCACGTATATATGGTTATATCCAGTATATCTTAAGAAAAGGATTGGCTTTAACCTCTACAGAGGAGGAAATTATGGCAGAGCAAGAAACATTTTATGAGTTGTCAAACATTGAAGTAGATGTACCGCAACATATATCTATAGGAAGAGTAAAGTCTTGGCAGATAGATGGTTCCGAAACTTGGGAAAGCTATTCTAAAGAAGATGTTGACATTCTTGTCAATCTGTCAGTAAAGTATGTGGAAAACCGGGATATCTCGGATATTTATGGAGTTGTTATGAATGATATAGGTACTATATATCAAGAAGGCATCGGAGTTGAAATTGACGGTGAGAAAGCTATTTTCTGGTATGAGCAAGCAATTTTACATGGAGACTTACTATATGCAGCAAGCAATTTGGGTGATTTGTATAGAAAAGGATGCGGAAAAGTTAAATCGTCACTGTCTAAAGCTTTTGATGCTTACATGCATTCGAAAGATTATTATGCAATGTACAGAGTCGGTCAAGCATACGAAGAAGGCTGGATTGGTAAACCTGACATAGATGAAGCTATGAGATGGTATCGTAAGGCTGCCAAACATGGACATCATTTGGCTATCAAACGCTTGAACAAGCAATAATAAGTATGATAATGATTGCAATAAACTGACAGAAAAAAACACTATAATCGGTATTATGTTTAATTAGATTATGACATATCACAATAAATAGCAAGACGGATACCCTACTTTATAACTTGATATAATTAATTTGCATTATATTATCAAAAAAAATAAAGCTATTGGAGATAAAGAACTTCAATAGCTTTATTTTTTTTGATATTTAATTTATATGTTCTTTATAGTTTTATTTTCAAACTATCCAAAACCCTACGCATTTCTTCGTATGTAGTTATTCTTGTAGGAACCAATGGCAGACGTAATCTGTTTTCTATCATTCCCATCATATTAAGCATGGCTTTTACTCCAGCCGGATTTCCGTCAACAAACAACAGATTAAACAATTCCGTAAATCTATGATGTATCGTTAGTGCGTTGTTATAATCTCCTGCTAAAGCCAGTCTTGTCATTCTACTGAATTCCTTAGGGAAAGCATTACCTATAACAGAAATGACTCCTACAGCTCCAAGTGTTATAAGAGGGAATGTAATACAATCATCTCCCGAAATAACATCGAAATTCTCTGGTTTGTTTTTGATAATATCATCCATTTGTGTAATATTGCCCGAAGCCTCTTTAATTGCTACAATATTCTCAAAATCACGGGCAAGGCGCAGTGTTGTTTCTGCAGTCATATTTACTCCTGTACGTCCTGGAACATTATATAATACAATAGGAAGTTTGGTCGACTGAGCTATAGCCTTATAATGCTGGTAAATTCCTTCTTGAGATGGTTTGTTGTAATAAGGTACAGATATAAGCAATGCATCCACACCTGTCATATCTTCATTTTTCACTGTATCTATAACACTCTGTGTACAATTGCTACTAACGCCCAAGAGTATAGGAACACGTCCGTTTACTCGTTCAATGACCAATGATTTTATTTTCTTCTTTTCTTCGCTGGACAGTGTTGGCGTTTCAGCTGTAGTTCCTAAAACACATAGAAAATCAATACCATTCTGTATCTGAAATTCTACAAGTCTTAGCAATGCATCATAATCAATACTTCCATCTTCCTTAAATGGGGTTATCAATGCAACACCCATTCCTTTAAGTCTTCTTTGTATCATAAATAAATAATATTCTCTTTAATTATTACAAAATTACTAATATTTTCAATTAAATCTATTTATTTATTACGTTTTTTAGCTAAAGTCGTAAAAAATAGATTTAAAACAACTTCAATTGTATATTCTTGTCGTTTGTTTTATCAGATTCTCCCCCACTTTTTATCATTTCATTCCCTTTTCCTGAAACAATATTACGTTTTTTTTCTGCATTATTTTCCGTAGGCTTGATACTGTTATTTTCATGTTCTTCTTTTATGTTTCCCATGTCAGATGAAGAATCAATCATTGCAAGAAACTTATCTTCATTGATTATTTCAATGTTTAAATTCTGTGCCTTTACAATTTTGCTTGGACCCATATTTTCTCCTGCAAGTATAAAACTTGTTTTTTTTGATATACTACCCACGTTTTTGCCTCCGTGTCTTTCTATCATGTCTTTGTATTCATCTCTGGAATGATGGGTGAAGACACCACTTATGACAATTGATTTACCTTTCAATATATCTGATGTGGCAGAAATGCTCTCTGTGTCAATTTTCATTTTAACACCGTATTCTCTTAGTCTTTCTACAAGTTTTCTATTCTTTTCACTACCGAAAAAGTGTATTATACTTTCAGCTATTTTATCACCTATTTCGTCTATAGCCACGAGTTCTTCCTTTGAAGCATTCATCAAAGTATCGATGTCCTTTACAGATTTAGCCAGTTTCTTTGCCACAGTTTCGCCTACAAATCTTATTCCCAAAGCAAATAAAACCCTTTCGAATGTTACAGATTTAGATGCTTCCAGACCTTTTATGATATTTTGAGCAGATTTTTCTCCCAAGCGTTCCAGGCGTGCAATGTCTGTTTCTTTCAGAGTATAAAGGTCTGCAGCATTAGCTATCATACCTTCCTGAAAGAATTGATCAACAGTTTCAGGGCCAAGTCCTTCTATATTCATGGCTTTTCTGCTGATGAAGTGTTCTATTTTCCCTTTTATTTGTGGAGGGCAAGAATCTTCATTTGTGCAATAATGAGCAGCTTCATCGTCAAAGCGTGTAAGTGGATTTCCACATTCTGGACAAGTGGTAATAAATTCTATAGGTACTGAATCTTGTATACGTGAGTCGATGTCAACCTCTGTTATTTTTGGAATAATTTCTCCGCCTTTTTCAACATAAACCATGTCTCCTTCATGCAAGTCAAGTCCGGCTATGACATCAGCATTGTGCAATGATGCACGTTTCACTACAGTACCAGATAGTTGTACTGGTTCAAGGTTTGCAACAGGTGTTACAGCTCCTGTCCTTCCTACCTGATAAGTTACCTTCAACAATTTAGTCAAAGCTTTTTCTGCTTGAAATTTGTATGCTATAGCCCATCTTGGAGACTTGGCTGTATATCCCAGATTTTTCTGTTGTCGTATTGAGTTTACTTTTAGCACTATACCATCGGTAGCTACAGGTAGATTTTTCCTTTCTACATCCCAATAATTGATAAAGTCGAATATATCTTGTAGTGTTTTTACTTTTTTAGTTATTTCTGAAATTTTAAACCCCCATTTCCTTGCTTCCTGCAGATTTTCATAATGCCCGTCATATGGCAGATTCTCACCAAGCATATAATAAAGATAGGCATCAAGCTTTCTTGAAGATACTACAGAAGAATTTTGAAGCTTTAATGTACCAGAAGCTGCATTTCGTGGATTGGCAAACAGGCTTTCTTCTCTTGATTCACGTTCTTTGTTCAGTTGCTCGAAAACTTCCCAAGGCATGAGTATTTCTCCTCTTATTTCAAAAGTCTTTGGATAATTGTCTCCCTTTAACACAAGAGGTATAGTCCTTATAGTTTTTACATTGTCCGTCACATCATCCCCTTTGACTCCATCGCCTCGCGTTACTGCTTTTATTAATTTCCCATTTTCATAAGTCAGTGAAATAGACGTACCGTCAAATTTCATTTCACAACATATTTCAAAATCTTCATTAAGCAATTTCTTTACCCTGTCATAAAAATCAGTAACTTCTTCTTCCGAATATGTATTTCCTAAAGACAACATGGGATATTTGTGTTCGACTTGTACAAAATCTTTGTTGATATCACTTCCTACTCTCATCGTAGGAGAGGTTTCGTCATACACTTCAGGATGTCTGGCTTCAAGGTCTTGAAGTTCCTTCATCAGACGGTCAAATTCAATGTCTCCTATAACGGGATTATTCAATACATAATAGTTATAGTTATGAGTATGCAGTTCATCACGTAACTGTTTTATTCTTTCAATTTCAGATTTATTCATCATTTCATTATAAATTATAATATGCTACAAAGATACGAAAAACTGGAAAGCTTGAAATAATTGAAAACCGTTTTTCGAATTACATAATATATCTTGCTTATCAAAGATTATCAAAAAAACATCACTACTTACAAAAGTCAGTTGGATAATTCGTACTTTTGCAAAAACAACAGATAAACATTTATTATATATATATGAGAGTAGATATTATAACCGTATTGCCAGAGATGATTGAAGGTTTCTTTAATTGCTCTATTATGGCTCGTGCTCAAAAGAAAGGAATAGCAGAAATCCATATCCATAATCTTCGTGATTACACCACCGACAAATATCGCCGTGTAGATGACTATCCATTTGGAGGATGTGCCGGTATGGTGATGAAGATTGAACCTATAGCAAGGTGTATTTCTGCGTTGAAAGAAGAGAGACACTATGATGAAATAATCTTTACAACTCCTGATGGTGAACAATTCGATCAGCCCATGGCAAACACTCTTTCGATGAAGGAGAATCTGATGATTCTTTGCGGACATTTTAAGGGAATTGATTATCGCATACGTGAACATTTCATTACTAAGGAAATCAGTATTGGAGATTATGTGCTGACCGGTGGCGAACTAGCTGCGGCTGTCATAACAGACTCTATAGTCCGTATCATTCCTGGTGTTATATCTGATGAGCAGTCTGCTTTATCCGACTCTTTTCAGGACAACCTGCTTGCTCCTCCTGTATATACTCGTCCAGCAGAATATAATGGCTGGAAGGTACCTGATATTCTGCTTTCCGGACATGAAGCAAAGATTCGCGAATGGGAGTTTCAACAATCTTTGGAGAGGACTCAAAAACTAAGACCGGACCTTCTTAAAGACAAATAATCCTTTTCTCTTCTTGTTGTTTTCTATACAATTCAAACTTATATTGAATAAGTAACAGGAAAAAAACAGAATCATTCATCCTTTTCAAAATATTGTCTTGGGATATAAAAAAATGAATCCGATAAAGATTACCTACATAAGATAATTCCTTATCGGATTCATTTTTTTATAATGTGTATGTAAAAATATTTTATTTTTTCATACACTTATTTCTGGATTTCAAGAGCACCTATAATATCATTTACAGAAGCAAATCCATGGCGGTCTAGGTATTCGTTAATACCTTCGGCAACCTTTACTGTAATAGCCGGATCTATAAAGTTTGCTGTACCAATCTGAATGGCTCTTGCACCTGCCAGAAGGAATTCCACGGCATCTTTCCAGTTCATGATACCTCCAAGTCCGACTACAGGTATATTCACTGCTTTTGCTACCTGCCATACCATTCTCAATGCAATCGGTTTTACAGCAGCTCCACTCATACCACCTGTGACAGTCGACAATACCGGACGGCGTTTTTCAGCGTCTATAGCCATGCCAAGAAGTGTATTGATAAGAGAAACACTGTCGGCACCTCCAGCTTCTGCAGCACGCGCTATTTCAGTTATATCAGTTACATTAGGAGATAACTTAACGATAAGAGTCTTGTCGTATACCTTACGTACAGCTTTAACCACCTCTTCAGCTCCTTTTGTAGTAACACCGAAAGCCATACCTCCTTGTTTCACGTTCGGGCAAGAAATGTTAAGTTCTATAGCAGGGATGTTTTCAAGTTCGTTTATAATGCGTGCAGTCTCAGCATAATCTTCTACCTGTGATCCTGACACATTTACAATCATGTTTGTTTTGATGTCCTTGATTTTAGGATAAATGTTTTCTACAAAATAGTCAACACCTTTATTTTGGAGTCCTACAGCATTAAGCATCCCCATGGGAGTTTCTGCCATACGAGGATATGGGTTACCTTCACGATGATGAAGAGTTGTTCCCTTTACTATTATTCCACCTATTTTTTCAAGGTCAACGAAGTCCTCAAATTCCAGACCATAACCGAAAGTTCCCGATGCTGTCATCACCGGATTGCTCATATGGAGCTTACCTATATTTACACTTAAATCTGCCATAATAGTTTCTTATAATTAAATACCGGACCTTCTTTACAAACGCACACGTGTCCTTCTTCTGTATTTTCCACACAACACAAGCATGCACCAACGCCACAAGCCATAGTGTTTTCCAAAGACACTTCGCAGTCTATTCCATTTTCTTTGGCATACTTTGCTACTGCCATCATCATAGGTTTAGGACCGCATGTGTAAATCATGTCAAATTTAATGCTCTTCAATACGCTATGCATAGTGACATAACCTTTCTCGCCAGCCGATCCGTCTTCAGTAGTTGTATAGACGTCGCCTATTGCCGAAAATTCTGCCAACTGCAGTAAGTCGTTAGCCGAGCGTGCTCCCAAAAGGAATACTGGTTTACAGCCCATTTTCATAAGCGTTTCCCCCAAATACAACATAGGAGCAGTACCTACACCACCACCACAAAGGAGTACCTTTTTCTCTGTATTTCCAGGCATACTAAACCCATTGCCAAGCGGAAGGACCACATTCACTATGTCACCTTTTTCTACAGTAGCAAGCTTGCGTGTTCCGTCACCTACAAGCTGAACCAAGAACCATACTTCGTTAGTCTTTCTATCTACGTAATTGATTGAAATAGGACGACGGAGAAAAGTAGAATTAGAGCCGTCAATACGAATTTCTGCAAACTGTCCCGGTAGCATTTCCGGCAACTGTTCTTTTTGAGTCAGTTTGATTAGAACGTAGTTTGAATGCAGTTTTACGTTCTCTGTAACTGTTAAATCTAAAATATATTTCTTCATAAAAAAAAGAGTAAATTCATTTTTTAACTGTGCAAAGATAGTGAAAGTCAGACGCAGGGACAAATGAAATGCTTGTTTTTCATTTTTGACTATGCCTTAAAACATTAACTTTTCAGAATATCAGCCATGCCCCACATTATTATATAGCAAAGGGTCAATTATCAGGTTTGAAAACTTGATATGTGCCGTTATCAAAGAAAATTCTTATTTCAGTTATTTTTGGTTGAGGCTTATCTATGTACTTAATAACTTCTCTTTCAGTGATTTTACCCCCATTCCCTGTAGCTTCAGATGTATCGTCCTTGCGAAAATCAGAAGCAACCTGACCATTGGTCGGAAATTCACGATTTTCAGAGCTGTTTTCAAACACTCCAAAACCTGTTATTTGCAATGGCTCATTAATTTGTACAGAATCTGTCGTAGTATCCGAAACTACACTTCTTTCTTGAGTCATTTCTCCTTCTCCATAGAGCAACCAATTGATGTTAATGGTAGGATAGGATTTATGGATACGCATTACAACGTCCAGGCTTGGATTATTTCGTCCGCTGAATATATGTGAGAGTGACGAAGTTGAGATTCCTATCTTTTCAGCAAATTCTGCATTGCTTAGACTTGCTGATTTCATTATTTGGAGTATTCTGTCTTTCATTTACAAATGGAATAAAGAGTGATTTATTATTACAAAAGTATACATTTCATTTTATAAATGCAAATTTACATACGTAAAGTTTTTTGCATATTTGAGATTTTACAAATGTACTTATGTAAATATACATCCGTAAACAGCAAGATATACATTTATATCATAGCTTTATTATATGATTCTAATAAACTGACATATAGAGACATAAACTCATTTACATTGTTATATAAGTACATAAATCTGTAAATATAAGCTGATATAGGCATAAATATTAACTAAAGGTTTATTATAATAAAATTAATACACTGGCATACAGGTATTTATATTGTATATACAATGAACTAATATAAATACATTTACATATATAAATGTATTTTACATTCATGGCTAAATAGTTAAGTATTATATAGTTACAAATGTAACGCATAGACTTACATTACAGATGTAAAGGTTTGTCTGTACTTTCTTGTCAGTTTACATTTATAAATACACAATTGTATATACGAATGCGTATTACATATGTAAACTACACCTCCTACTCTATTAAAGTTGCATATCTATATCGATTGATTCAGCTTTCCATTTTTACATTACAAATAGAATATTATTTCCGATTCCCTGTCATTACTTTTATAACCGAATGAAGAAAAATATTCAGGTAAAACTAGAGTAAATAATAAAGCCTCTGAAATTTCAAAATTCGCAGACAGTTTTACATTAGTCCGTGAATTTTAAAATTTCAGAGGCCTTGCCTATGCTTGATTTTTTGTCAGTATTTTCCTATGTTACGATATGTATTCAGTATGTTTGTTTCAGTAGTATACTTTTCCCCTTTCCACCATATAGGTTATTTTCCGTTGCAACAACTGCATTATATTTATTTCATCATATTTTCATTCATCCAATCTTCTATCAATAAAGTTCATCAGAGCAAGGAATAGGTTTTATGTGATTATCACTACCCTAAAACCTTTTTCTATATACTGTCTAATGTAGAATGAAATATACCAATTCCCTCAATAGTTCCCCCTGCGAAATAGAAGAATTACCTATACCTTTTGATTTTGCATCACATCTTCTTATTTCAGTTATAATGTTCATCACTTTCACTCCAGAGTATCTACTCATTCCTGACAAATATTCTTTGGCTAGCCATGGCGACTTTAGTCCAAGAAAAGATGCCACACCTCTTTCTGTCTTGTCGGGAGAATAGAACACCACCATCAAATTCGAGAAGTAGTTGAACAATAAAGCTATTGTAGGTTGTAATGGATTGTTCTTTGGATTGTCGTTAAAATATTTTACTATCTTATTTGCCTTTAGAATGTCCTTTTCTATAAGTGCATTCTTCAGTTCAAAGTTATTGTAATCTTTACTGATACCAATATTCTTTTCTATATCGTCGGGTGATATTCTCGATTTGTTTTTGGGTAAAGTTATAATCAGCTTGTCCAGTTCTCCAGCCATTCTGTTCAAGTCATTACCTACAAAATCCGCCATCATTTCAGTGGCTTTGGGGTCTATTTCTATTTTCTTTCTTTTCAAGTAAGCAGAAATAAAGCCGGGAAGTTGTGCTTCCTTTAATTTTTTAGATTCGAAAACCATGCCGACTTTTTCTATTTCGGCAACGATTTTCTTCCTCTTGTCAATGCTTCCATGCTTATAGCATATTATAAGAATTGTAGTATTCAGTGGTTGCTGCAGATAGAATGAAAGTCCGTCCCACGATTTTATATTCTGTGCCTCTTTTACTATCACAACCTGATATTCCGACATCATCGGATACCTTTTAGCATTATTGATTACACTTGCTATATCTGTATCAAGACCATACATCACAGTCAGGTTAAACTCCTTTTCATTTTCATTCAAGGCTGTATCAATTATATACTCCGACACCCTATCGATGTAATAATCCTCTTCACCCATTAGTAAATAAATTGGACAAAATTTCTTAATCCTTACATCTTTTACTATTTCCTCGTATGTTACCATTTATACTATTTTATATATAAATCACTTTACCTTTTACGGTAGTTTTATTAAATTTGTTCTACAATAAATATCTTATTTCAATAACTGCAAATATACAAAATGTTGACATTAAACTTGCCACCGGCACAACTTAAAATAATAAATAAAGAAAACAAGCCTTTCGTGTTCGATATACTTCGTAAGAAATACATTTCACTCACCCCCGAAGAATGGGTTCGCCAGAACTTCATTCAGTATATGATAAATCATCTGGGCTACCCCAAAGGGTTGCTTTCCAATGAAGTCCAGATACGGCTCAACAACACAATAAAGAGATGCGATACCGTACTTTATGCTACAGACTTCCGTCCACGTATGATTATCGAATACAAGGCTCCTGAAGTTGAAATAACAGAAGCCGTTTTCAATCAGATTTATCGCTATAACATTGTTCTCAAGGTTGATTATCTCGTCATATCAAATGGGATGAATCACTATTGTTGCCGTGTAGATTACAAAACCGGCAAATGCTTCTTCTTGCCCGCAATTCCGCACTACAATGATATAGATTAGCATAACAATAACAGCTAACGTACGATAACGAAAGAGGCTGCTTCGTATTGAAGCAGCCTCTTTTAGTTTTGCTCACCACAGTCAGACACACCGACATGGTGAAACCAATATCTATATCTTTTCCTGTCTATAACAAGATTATTCAGCTGAAGAAGCTGAAGTTCTTATTCTTCTTTTTGTTTCCTTAGCAGGAGTAGCTTCGGCTATAGGAGCAACGCCGGCCAGTTCAGGGTCAACCATGATTCTACCGCAATATTCACACACGATAATTTTCTTTCTCATTCTGATGTCAAGTTGTCTCTGTGCAGGAATCTTGTTAAAGCATCCACCGCAAGCACCACGTTGTACATAAGTCACGCCAAGGCCATTGCGAGAATTACTTCTGATACGTTTGAAAGCTTGCAGAAGTCTGGGTTCTATTCCAGTTTCAATAGCTTTTGCATCATCTCTTAGTTTTTCCTCTTCGTGTTTAGTTTCAGCTATGATTTCATCAAGTTCGCTCTTCTTCACGTCAAGGTCTTTAGATCTTTCCTCAAGAAGATGAGTGCTATTCTTTATTTCTTCTTCTTTACTTTTGATAGCGACATTAGCTTCCTTGATTTTCTTTTCGCAAAGTTCAACTTCCAATGATTGGAATTCTATTTCCTTAGTAAGAACATCATATTCACGGTTGTTTCTTACATTATCCTGCTGTTCTTTGTATTTTTCAATAGAAACTTTAGCGCTTTCAATATCAATCTTTCTTGAAGCGATACCCTGTTTAAGTTCATCTATTTCCTTCTGTATCTTCTCTACACGAGTGTTCAAGCCAGTGATTTCATCTTCAAGGTCTCTTACTTCCAAAGGGAGCTCTCCTCTTAAAGTCTTGATTTTATCCATTTCAGACAAAATAGTTTGCAACTTGTACAGAGACTTTAGTTTCTGTTCCACGCTTACTTCAGAAGCATCTTTCTTTGCATCTTTTACCATAGCACTTATAAATATTTAATTGGATTCGTATTAATTTTTGACAATTCTACTAACAATTCCGGGAAGTTTTCGTTCAATACACTTTTTATAATTTCTTTCGTATATTGTTCGCTTTCATAATGCCCTATTTCAGCAGCCAGGATACTATTTTCATAGTAGAAATAATCATGATATTTTATTTCTCCCGTTATGAAAACATCAGCATTCTCCTTCACTGCATTTGGAAGCAAGAAAGCCCCTGCTCCACCGCAAAGTGCTACTTTCGAAATCATCCTTCCAGTAAGCCTGGTATGCTTCACACATCCCGTTTCGAAAGTTTTCTTTACCTTTTTCAGAAAATCAGTTTCTGTCATCAAGTCAGGAAGATTGCCTATTACACCTGCACCGGCTATAAATCTGGAGTCGTTGCCTGTTTCATTTTCTCTCTGACGTCCAACATGTGTGGTATAATCTTTAGGGCATAAAATTCTTACGTCTTTCAGTCCAAGTTTCTCTGCCATCTTGAAATTAACTCCATTAGGAGCATTATCAAGATTTGTATGCATCGAATAGATTGAAATCTCATTTCTGATAGCCGTCATTATACATCTTTCGGTATAATCATTTCCGGTTATCGACTTATATCCTCTAAACATTAGCGGGTGGTGCGATATTATAAGGTTTATTCCCATGTTTATGGCCTCTTGCACCACTTTTTCAGTAACGTCTAGACACAACAAAGCCCCTGTAGCTTCCACGTCTGTCAATCCGACCTGTAGTCCGGCATTATCAAATCCGTCCTGCAGAGGCAGAGGCGCGAATATCTCAAGGGCATCTATAATTTCCTTTATTTTCATATTTGCGAAAAATAACGTGCAAATATACAAATAATTCGTCATGTTTTGTATCGTAGGAAATATTATTTTAATATTTTTTCAAGAAAAGCATGCCATTACTGATAAAAAAAGGACCGACGAAACATCACGCTCCATCAGTCCCAAGTTATGAAAACAAAAGTATTTTATTTAAAATCTTAGTATGCTCTTGCAAACAATACTCTACGAGCAGAAGGCTTTCCTGTAAGCATATCCACTCCCGGAGTAAGGCTTTCTTCATCAGCATCGAAAGGAAGACAACGGATAGTTGCTTTAGTTTCTTCCTTTATACGGTCTTCAGTTTCCGGAGTACCGTCCCAGTGAGCCAATATGAATCCGCCCTTTTCTATCTGTTCCTTAAATTCTTCGTAAGTATCAACTTTCACAATGTGCTGATCTCTATAATTTTTGGCTTTCTGATAGATATTTTCCTGAATTTCTTCAAGCAGGTTCTTTACATATTCCTCTATTCCGTCGCAAGTACGAGTTTCTTTTTCAAGAGTATCGCGGCGCATAATTTCCATTGTGTTGTTTTCCAGGTCACGTCCCCCCATTACCAGTCTCACAGGAACACCCTTCAGTTCATAGTCGGCAAACTTAAATCCAGGACGCTTGTTGTCTGCGTTGTCATATTTCACAGAAACGCCCATGCTGCGAAGTTTTTTCACAATACCGTCTACCTTCTCGTTTATCTGGTTAAGCTGTTCCTCGTTTTTATAGATAGGAACGATAACCACCTGTATAGGAGCCAAGTGAGGAGGAAGGACAAGGCCATTATCATCAGAGTGAGTCATGATAAGGGCTCCCATCAAGCGTGTAGAAACACCCCAAGAAGTAGCCCATACATAGTCCAATTTATTGTTTTTGTCAACAAACTGCACATTGAAAGCCTTTGCAAAGTTCTGTCCCAAGAAGTGAGAAGTACCACACTGAAGAGCCTTTCCGTCCTGCATCAAGCCTTCTATAGTATAAGTGTCCAAAGCACCTGCAAAACGTTCATTTGCCGATTTAACACCTTTCACTACCGGTACAGCCATATATTTTTCAGCGAAGTCTCCATACACATGAAGCATTTTCTGTGCTTCAGCTTCAGCTTCATCTCTCGTAGCATGAGCTGTATGGCCTTCCTGCCACAAAAATTCGGCAGTACGCAAGAAAAGACGAGTACGCATTTCCCATCTCATCACGTTTGCCCATTGGTTGCACAATATAGGCAAGTCTCTATAAGAATTGATCCAGTTCTTATAAGTACTCCAGATGATTGTTTCCGAAGTAGGTCGTATTATAAGTTCTTCTTCCAGTTTTGCATTAGGGTCTACTATAACTCCCGAACCGTCTTCAGCATTTTTCAGTCTATAGTGAGTGACTACGGCACATTCTTTGGCAAAACCTTCCACATGTTCAGCCTCTCTGCTCAAGTATGATTTAGGGATAAGCAGCGGAAAGTAAGCATTTACGTGTCCTGTTTCCTTGAACATATCGTCAAGTATTCTCTGCATTTTTTCCCAGATGGCATATCCGTAAGGCTTTATCACCATACATCCTCTCACAGGCGACTGTTCTGCCAAGTCAGCCTTTACCACCAAGTCATTATACCATTGTGAGTAATTCTCACTTCTTTTGGTCAATTCTTTAAGTTCTTTTGCCATATACAAATTTATAATATATCAAGTTTCTAATCTATTTCAGGACAATCCCCGATTATCAATGCAAAAATAATAAAAAAAGCGTACCGTAAGTGCTGTACGCCATAAAAAGTTATTTTTGATAATCATAATACCACCAATAAGTATCACCAAACTTGCTTCTAAGTCTGTTTTCCCTTTCCTTTTCTGTTGTAAATTCCTTATTCTTGAGAGCTTTATATTCTTTAAACCTACCTATTACCGTAGTGTCTGTATCCACAACGAATTTCCATTCAGGGTTCATTTCTTTATACATCACTACAGCCTCTTTCAGATACCTTCTCAGCGAATCGTCTTTCAAGAAGAAGTCATTCACAGCCACAGCATACTCATTCATGTCCTTGTTCAGCAGAAGAGCAGCCATATAATATCCTACAGCCCTGTTAGTACCCGTATCTTCATAACATATTCTTTTCAGGAACGACTGGCTGTCTTCCCAGTCCTTTGGCTTGTCTCCCAGCAGTCCATACAGCGAATCGTTGGTAAATCTCAGAGTCTCGGACGAGTCATTGCTGAAAAACAATCCGTCAGCTTTATAATACTGCGGATATTCGAATAATTTTTCATTCAGCATCTTCTCTTTCGAAAGTGCCATATTTCTCAGTGCGGTAAGCGTTCTTGTAGCTTTAAACGACTTCTTGCCCACTTTCAACGCCTCCTTATTGTTTCCCTGCATCATCAGGTGTTCCATTCTCAATTCATTATGAAACATTTTGTCAGTATTGCCCAACAACAAGGTGGCTATACTCATCATCAGCATGGCAAACACATTCCATGTCAACACGCCTTCCGGTTCTGCTTTTTTCTTTCTGTAGATGTCGTTTCCTTTTATTGCTTTTACGGCAATAACGAAAATCACTGTCAGCAGAGGCATCAGCCACCACCAGTTTCCAGAATAATCACCTTTATATAGTTCCCTTCCCACATCTGTCAGGGCCACCAGCCCCAAGAATGAAGGTATAAAAGCTAACCCCCTGGCCTTGCCGTTCAATTTCAGTATCAAATTCAGCACCCATGCCAATACAGTAAGCAGTGCAGTCAATACCATAGTAGTAGGTCTGAGGGCAAAAGTCGTCTTCCCATGAGCAAGCGAATAGTGAAGAGCTTCAATCACATCTCCCTGGAATACCCCCAGATACACCATAGAGAAAACAAAGAAAAGAAGGCTGCACACCACATTACTAAAGTGTGCAGTCCTTTTTCCCGAGGGTCTGCTATATTCGTTATTACCAAATCCTCTCATTTCCGTTTATTTATTTTTCACACGTTTCAGTACCATAGCCGTTCTTGCAGGAAGATAAAGTTTCAGCCATTCTTTCTTTTCTTTGGCATACAAACTGTCGTAGCAAGTAAAGTGAGTGATAGAATCGTTGTTGAAACCAAAACCACCGAATTCTTTACTGTCAGTATTCAGTACAACTTCGTAAGCACCCTTAGGCACTATAAAGCCATAGTCTGTAAACGATTTAGTAGGATTAAAATTAAATACAAAAACAAAGTCCTTTCTTCTGTACGCCAATACCTGATCATCGTCATTGTGCCATACTTCTATAACATCAGTCTTTTGCAGATTCTTGACACTTGTCATCAGGCTAACCATTTCACGGTCAAATTCTCCCAAGAAATAATAATACAATTCCTTGTTGTCTGCCAGGTTCCATTGTCTTCTGGCGTATTTATACGACCATCCATTACCCTCTCTAGGAAAATCTATCCATTCAGGATGTCCGAATTCATTACCCATGAAGTTCAGATAACCGCCATTAATAGTAGAAGCCGTAAGAAGTTTGATCATTTTATGCAATGCCACTCCTCTGTGTACGTTACAGTTCTCGTCACCCTTCTTGAAATGCCAGTACATATCTGCATCACACAGCCTGAAGATGATAGTCTTGTCGCCCACCAGAGCCTGGTCATGGCTTTCACAATAAGATACAGTCTTTTCGTCCTTACGTCTGTTGGTCACTTCCCATAGCAAGCTCGAAGGTTTCCATTCTTCATCTCTTTTCTCTTTTATTGTCTTTATCCAGTAGTCTGGAATATTCATTGCCATTCTATAGTCGAATCCATATCCTCCGTCTTCAAACGGTGCAGCAAGTCCAGGCATACCCGAAACCTCCTCGGCAATAGTTATTGCTCTAGGGTTGATGCTATGTATAAGCTTGTTTGCCAGAGTAAGATAGCATATAGCATTATCATCCTGATTGCCATTATAATAGTCGCCGTAATTGCAGAAAGCATCACCAAGTCCATGATTATAATACAACATAGAAGTCACGCCGTCAAATCTGAATCCGTCAAACTTAAATTCCTCCATCCAATATCTGCAATTAGACAGAAGGAAATGCAATACCTGGTTCTTTCCGTAGTCAAAGCATAGCGAATCCCATGCCGGATGCTCTCTTCTGTCTCCCGTATAGAAATACTGGCAAGGATCTCCTGCAAAATTACCAAGACCTTCCACCTCATTTTTTACAGCATGCGAGTGAACTATATCCATTATCACAGCCACTCCAGCCTTATGAGCTTCGTCAATCAGCATTTTCAGTTCTTCCGGAGTGCCGAATCTCGAAGAAGGAGCAAAGAAATTAGAGACATGATACCCGAAACTTCCATAGTAAGGATGTTCCTGTATAGCCATTATCTGTATACAGTTATATCCGTCTTTCACGATTCTAGGCAACACATTTTCTCTGAATTCGTTATAAGTACCAACTTTTTCGGCATCTTGCGACATTCCCACATGACATTCATATATCATCAGAGGGCTTACATTAGGGATGAATACCTTTTTCTTGAACTTATAAGGTTTTGCAGGTTCCCACACCTGAGCACTGAATATTTTAGTCTGTTCGTCCTGTACTACTCTGTTGGCCCAAGCAGGAATACGTTCTCCACATCCCCCCTTCCAGTACACTTTCAGTTTATACAGGTCGCCGTGTTTCATCGCCTTTTCAGGCAACACAATCTCCCAGTTTTCGCTTCTTTTAATTTTTTCCAGTTTATATTCGGGCGATTCTTTCCATTCATTGAAGTCTCCTATCAAATAGATGGCAGTAGCATTAGGAGCCCATTCCCTAAATACCCATTCTTTAGTTTTGTCATTCTTCACCTTATGAAGTCCAAAGTACAAATGTCCGGATGCAAAATCCTCTAGAGAACTCTTCTTTGAAATTTCTTTCTCTTTCTTCAGCACCATTTTGTACCTTCCGTTTATAGCCTCTGAATAAGGTTCCAGCCACGGATCATTTTTGATAATGTTCAAAACTTTGTCCATAATTAAATTGATTTATTTATACTTACCTACAAAACTACACTATTTTTTCTACAAAAGAAAACAAAAGTATAAAAATATGGTATTAATCATGTATTTACATAATTCTGCTTACATTTTCTTGTCTTCCAGCAGTCTTCCGCTCCTATATTCACCTTTTCTTATTACTTTCCCATTCTTGTCCTTTTCCACGAAGGCACCATTCTTCAGTCCGTTCTTGAAGTATCCTTCAAATATTGTACCGTCGGCTTCTGTCATTACACCTTTGCCCTCTTCCTTTCCTCTCACGAATTCCCCTTCATACACCGTACCTTCCTTGGTCTTCAGCACTCCTTTTCCTTCGGCCATATTGTTTTTCCACGAGCCTTCATATACATCTCCGTTAGCCCATACATACTTGCCTCTTCCGCATCTTTTGTTGTCTTCCCAGTTTCCTGTATATACAGCGCCGTTGGCCCATTCGAAAACCCCAGAGCCTTCCTGTTTGCCGTTTTTGAAATCGCCGGTATATTTATCACCGTTAGGATACACGTACACCCCCAGCCCGGTTCTTTCACCGTTTGCATAATCGCCTTCATATCTTTCACCGTTATGAAAGAAATAAGTTCCTTTGCCGTGCTGCATGTCATTTTTCCAGTCACCGTTATATTTGTCACCGTTCACATATACAAAGACCCCTTTGCCTTCGCGAAACCCTTTTTTCCATTCACCGGTATAGTTCGAGCCGTCATCCCATGTCATTTCCCCATGACCGTCTTTAAGGTCGTTTTTCCACGAGCCAGTGTATTCGGCTCCTCCAGCCCACACATACTTACCTTCACCGTTTCTCTTGTTCTTGCTCCACGAGCCGGTATACATGTCACCATTGAAGTACTCCATTACTCCCTTTCCCTCCTGAAAATCGTTCAGCCACATGCCCTTATACATATTGTTGTTGGTAAAATAATACGTACCTTCCCCGTTTTTCATGTCACCCATCCAGAGTCCCACATATTTTTCACCGTCATGTGCCATAAACGAGCCTTTGCCCTGTCTCTTTCCTTTGTAGTATTCACCTTCGTAGATATCACCGTTCTTATATACAGTACGTCCGTTCCCATTAGGTTTACCCTTTCTCAACTCTCCGCTATATTCGGCACCGTTATCAAACTCATAATACCCTACAGACAATTGCGCACTTGCTTCCGATGCAGCCATGACAGCAACAGTCCATAATAAAAAAGCATATTTTCTCATAAGCCCAGTTCTCAATATTTTATATGATTAAGCCTTGCCAGCCACCACCTCAAGAATATCCTCCTCCTTAAGATAAATGTTGGCAAGTTCCAAAATTCTGTTTTCCGAAATATTCCTGATAGCATCAGCCGATTTCTCAAAGAAGTCCTCTTCCAGTCCCGTAATGTTGGTAAATATCCATGCATCCGAAACTGCCAAGACACTTTCGTATGCCCTGCACAAGTCGCCCAGCATATAGTTTTTCACCATATTAAGTTCCGCCTTGTCCACAAGTTCACGTTTCAGCAATCCGATTTCCTTGTACACCTCTTCTATCAACGGTTCCACATATTGGTTTGCCGTTTCCGTAGTCACAATCATCATGCTCAGTTCCGGATACGAAATGACACCCGAACCGATGCCATAAGTATAACCCTTGTCCTCTCTGATATTCTTCATCAGTCGGCTTCCGAAATATCCTCCCAGCAGAGTCACCATCACTCTCAGGTCAAGGAAATCCTTGTGTTTTCTTTCAGGCACAAACAGCCCCATCTTTACCGAGCTTTGCATGGCATCCTCTTTCTCTATGAAGATACGTCTCTTGTCCGATTTCTCAGGCTTTGGCATAACAGCCTTTTTCATGTCCGAAACGACTCCCCACGACTCACTGCCTAAACATTTCTCTATACATTTCAGCACATCTTCCGTCACATTGCCCGACACGTACATCGAGCAGTTGCCCGAGTGATAGTTCTTCATATAGAAATCCCTCAGCATCTCACTGTCTATCCTGTCGTAGTCTTCAAATTTTGCATATCTGCCCAGCGGATGTCCTTTCCCGAACATTTCCACGTTAAGGCTTTTTCTGGCCATCACCTCCACCCTGTGAGAGTTTACCATAAACTGCTGCCTGTTCATTTCAGTCACAATCTTCAGTTCTCTTTCCGGGAAAGAAGGATTTCTCACCATATCGGCTACTATTTCCAGAGTATTATCAAAGTACTTACCCAAAGAATACAAGGTAACAAACCCCGTATTTACAGCCGACGACAAGTCCAGCCAAGCCCCGTAGAAGTCCAGTTTCTCAGCAATCGCTGCCGACGACATCGATTTTGTACCTTCTCTCAACATCCTGTTGGTCAGCATAGCCTGCAATGGAAACGACTGTTGCAATTGTCCGCTGCCTATCACCAGGTCAAATCTTACCACAGCTTCCGTATCAGCATTCATGACAAACAGTTTCATGCCATTAGGCATAATCATCACTTCAGGTCTTTTTATTTTGAAATCGGCCACATCATTTATAGCCGGCATAATACTTCTGTTTAAATCCATCTTTCTAAAAATAAGCCATTATTACGCAAAAATAATAAGAAATTCATAAATTTGCCCAAAAAGACAACAAAAGAATACAAAACATCACAACCAAAGTACAGATGATAACAAAAATTACATGTATTATATGCATGGGTTCCAACTATAAACCCAATGAGAACCTGTCTGTAGCAATAACACACCTCACCAGCTCATTCCCAGACATAATAATCGGGACTCCTGTCATAACCCCTGCAGAAGGCAAACCTGTTCATCATTCCCAACAAGACTACACAAATCAGGCAGCCCGTTTCACCACCACCCGTAGCATCGAGTCCATAAAGCAGGAGTTCAAGCATATCGAGCATATTTGCGGCCGCACCCCACAATCAAAGTCACATGGCATCATCCCTCTCGACATAGACATTCTCATTTACGGAGAAACGATACTCAAGCCCCACGACCTTGATACGTCTTACGTCCGTCTTGCCCTTGCCGCAATGCCATAAAAAACTCTCTTACGACACATTCCTGCATCATAAGAGAGTCATCTTTAATTCATATATCCCGATAAGTCTGCTACCAGCCTGTTTTTTTGCCTTTCATCTCATCTATCACCTTCAGCAGATACTGTCCGTACTGGTTCTTCAGCATAGGTTCGGCATCACGTCTCATCTGCTCCTCGTCAATCCATCCCCTACGATAAGCAATACCTTCCAGACACGCTATTTTCAGTCCCGTACGTTTCTCCAGAACCTCTATATAAGTAGAAGCCTCACTAAGCGAATCATGAGTACCGGTATCCAGCCAGGCAAAACCTCTTCCCAGAGTCTGCACCTTCAGTTCGCCACTCTCCAGAAAATGCTGGTTTACAGTAGTGATTTCCAGTTCACCTCTTGCAGACGGCTTGATACCCTTAGCCACATCCACCACCTTGTTAGGATAGAAATAAAGTCCCACTACAGCATAGTTCGATTTAGGTACCGCAGGTTTTTCCTCTATGCTAAGGCAGTTGCCCTCACCGTCAAACTCAGCCACTCCATAACGCTCAGGGTCATTCACCCAATAGCCGAATACAGTAGCCTTATTTTCAGTCTCCACATTGCGTACAGCCTCCTTCAGCATACCGCTGAATCCTGCGCCATGAAAAATGTTGTCGCCAAGCACAAGACACACAGAATCGTCACCGATAAACTCCTCTCCTATGATAAAAGCTTGAGCCAGACCGTCGGGCGAAGGCTGCTCTGCATATTCAAACCTTATGCCAAACTCACTTCCGTCGCCCAGCAGACGCTTGAATCCCGGAAGGTCATACGGAGTAGAGATAATCAATATCTCACGAATACCCGCCAGCATAAGTACCGAGATAGGATAATAAATCATCGGTTTGTCAAATACAGGCAACAACTGCTTGCTTACTCCCTTAGTGATAGGATACAATCGCGTACCGCTACCTCCTGCCAATACAATACCTTTCATATTACAGATTAGAATAATAAGTTATTTATACAAATCAATATTAAAGTCAAACGGGCTTTCAATATCCCTCAGTTTAAGATGCTTTCTGTCCTTCTCGCTTAAAATAACCTTGTCGGCAGGAACTCTCCAGTCTATACCCAGTTCGTCATCATCCCATGCAATGGCCCCTTCCGATTGCGGAGCATAGAAATTGTCGCACTTATACTGAAATACCACCTCCTCGCTAAGCACCGAAAAGCCATGCGCAAATCCACGAGGAATAAAGAACTGCCTGTGGTTCTCTTCGGTCAGTTCCACAGCCACATGCTTGCCGTATGTAGGCGACCCCTTACGTATGTCTACAGCCACATCAAGCACAGCCCCCTTTATCACCCTCACCAGTTTACTCTGGTCAAAAGGCGGTTTCTGGAAGTGCAGCCCTCTCAACACACCATATTGCGACTTGCTTTCATTGTCCTGAACGAATTTCACTTCCCTTACTTCCTTACAGAAGTCTCTTTCCGAAAACGATTCAAAGAAATACCCTCTTGCATCGTTGAAAATACGAGGTTCGATTATCACCAAACCCTCTATGTCTGTTTTAATAATGTTCAT
>JAHHQV010000026.1 GCA_020026175.1 Phocaeicola sp.
ATCGGACTGTTTGTTTAGCGCTTATGCTGTAACAACATGCTCCGATTTTTCCAATTGCCATACTAATGGCATTAATAGGAGAAATGAATGCTCAACGGCATTATAAAAGAATATCTGCATTAGAAAGCACATATGGAACAAATGTATTCGGAGATACCGACAATTTTGCTAATATATTATTTTCTAAATATATTGATAATAAATCATATTGGAAAATAGGATTGAATTATTTTGAAAAAACCTTTGATTATACAGGAAATCCAATAAAAGCACAACAACTTGATATACAAGAAACTCTTGATCGTGAATTTCTGGAAAGTCTAGCTAGGGACTGGTTCGTCAGCGGTAGCTATAACCGCACAATAGCCAGTAATCTTAAATCAATATACTGGAATATCGGAATAGGATGTTATTTAGGCACAGAATATACAAAACATCCGGAAAAAGAATACCAATTCATCGTTGGTCCTGAAATTGGGACAGAAGTGGAACTTTTCATATTACCCAAACTTGCGATTATTGTAGGAATAAAAGAAATGTGGAGTCCATTATCCGTAAAGGAGTGGAATACAGTATGGAACGCAGGTCTAAAGGTACTTCTTTATAAATAAAAAACATGTTACTTATTGCCTTATTGCAAGCCAGTACAGACGTATCTGGTTTGATATCATTGTTCCGTGAAGTCGGATCAATGTTGGTAGGTATTGGCTTTATATGCGCAGGACTTGCTGTACTTAAAAAACTGATTACCAATCATGAAAGAACAAAAGAAGCTATTATAACCTACATAATAGCATTGGTTGTATGGTTACTAATATGGTCATTGATATGAACGTTGCAGATGTAATTATTCTTATTGTCGTTTCTCTTTGCATCTATCATTATATGCTGAATAAGAAAGGTACAAAAAGGGAGTGTAATCAAGAAGAGAAATCGAAGCAAAAGGACTCTTCAAAGAAAGAAGACAATATTCAGGAAAAAGTACCTGTCATAAGAGTCATCTTTCAAGTCGATACAGACAAAGAAGATGAAGATCTGGCAAAGGAAATAGCAGATATGTTTCTCGAAGGAAGAACCTACTATTATTCAGGGAAAGTTATTGACGGTAAGACCAATGACAGGCAAGAGGAATATGGAGATGAAAAGTTTGTCAAATATGATGATGTACAATGGGATTTATTAAAAACAATAGAAGTATAAATTTTAAAACAAGTATTATGGAAGCTATGAAGCAATTGAAAAAGAGATTTGAAAAAGCAAACTGCAGTGTAAGCAAGTGGACATTAGGATTAATGTTCCTGTTCATGGTTACAGCACCGATTGAGATAGAAGCCCAGAGCGGATTGAAAATCAGCAGTCTCTCGGAAGTGACGGATACAGCAAAGGAAGGAGCAGATACGATTCTGGATGTCGCAAAATATATACTAGCCGCGGTTTTGGGTATTGCACTGGTATTTGTAATCTATTCACTTGCAACCAATAATCCACATGCAAAGGAATACCTGTTAGGATGGATTATTGCAGTTGTAGTCATTATGGTCGCCTTCCTGATTATATAGCAATGAGAACTATGAGAAAGATAAACAAGCCGATAAAGTTCTTCGGCTTGTCTTCGGGGCAGTTTGGGATATTCATGCTGATAGTGGCCATCACGATTATCGTATGTATATTCAAACGGTTACACCCCTTGATTATAACAGTTCTTCTTAGCGGTATTGTGTTTTTGTCCGGACTTCTGTTCAGCAGATTGAAGAAAGAGCATAAGGCCGGTAATCCAGACTTCCTCACGGGTTTGAATGTCAGGACCGCAACACCGAAAAAGATTGTTGACAAAAAAAAGATTTTCAATTTCATTCTAAACTGAAAAGACAATGGTCACACTTATCATTCTAACAGCCATAGCCGTGTGTCTTATGGGACTTATTATTACACTGATATACATGCGTAACGAAGAAGTCGAAGTGATAGACAAGGCTACAGATATGGCAGATATATTGCCAATACAGACCATCACCCAAGATGCAATCATCAACGGGAACGGAGACATCACAGTAGGATACAGGATGCATCTTCCCGAAGTGTTCACACTTTCGGAAAAAGAGGCAGAATATATCCATGAAAGGCTTGAAGCTCTATTTAAGATGCTTCCGGCAGGCACAGTCATACATCAACAAATTTTCTATTATACAGGAAAATACTCCAACGAGGAATATTCAAACAATGCCCTGATTGCGGAAAACAACAGGCATCTGGACGGAAAGGAAATCCTGAATAGTTACACAAATCTGTACCTTACATTTACAAACGGGAAAAAGAACGGCAAGATAAGAAAGAGTGCGACCAACACATCACTACTCAGAAAACTGAATTTTCCGTTTAAGCAACCATACAGGGATTATGAGAGACGTATGACGGAAATGGAAGCCTCTCTCCTGAATTTTGAGAATGGTCTAGCCTCCATCCAGCAATTCGAAATCAGGAAGATGGACAGCAAGGAACTGAATAATGCTATTTACGATTATATCAATCTGTCTTATGACACACCGGTAGATGATGCTACGGATAAGGTCGTGAATCCGATGGCCATTACACATAACGGAGAAATGAAAATCGGCCAGCAATATGTGTCCATGCTTTCATTGACTATCGAAGGAGAGCATCTGCATGAACTTTCAGTTCCGCACACCGGTAAATCGCGTTCATACGGAGGAAACATTGAAATACCTGACAGTATAAAAAGCAAGTGCTCAATGATATATCCGGTAGGGCTTGGATTACCTTTTAATCATATTGTCAATGTAGTAATAGAGATAACTGATCCTGATGCGACAGTAACCGCAATAGGGGCAGAGAAAGATGCCTTGAACTACATTACCAACTTTTATCCCCCCGCAGCTGAAAAACAGAAGGAGCAAAAGCTATTCTGTGAAGAGATTACGAAATTCGATTATCAGACAGCCTACACATCGTTCAATGTCATTGTCAACGATACAGACAAGACTTCACTCATGAGAAAGATAGCCCTTGTACAACAGGGATTCTCGTTCATGAACCAGAGCAGCTGTTATGTAGAGAATGCGGAACTTTGCAACCTGTTCTTCACGAACATACCAGGTAACGCAAGAGCAAACTACAGAGGTTTCATCAATGTGACGAAGCAAGCCATCTGCTACCTGCAGAAAGAAGGTATGTATATTTCTGATACAAAAGGGCACATATACAATGACCGTTTCGGCACACCTGTAAAGATAAACCTCTGGGACTATCCGGCCTTGAACAACAAGAACAGGATAGTTATCGGACCGTCCGGTTCAGGAAAATCATTCTGGCTGAACAACTACATACTGCAGAGCTATGAACTTGGCAGGGACATCATGATCATTGATATCGGTGGTTCATACCGTTCAATGATAGCCTTGAACGGTGGAAAATATTTCGATTCTACTGAGCAGAAGAAATTTGCCTTCAACCCCTTCTTGTGTGACAGGGATAAGAACGGAAAGTATCTGTATATAGACACCTCGGATGCAGAATCAGCGGATGACCAGATAAAGACCATCATAGCAATAATAAGCTATATCTGGAAGGCTAGGGAACAGATGATGCCGGCAGAAACAGCTATCTTGAGAAAATCCATCATCGGATTCTATGATTATGTGAACAATTCTTCTGTTGGCAAGAACAACGAAAGAATATTCCCGGACATGAAAGCATACAGGAAGTATCTTCAGGAAGTCTTCAAGAACAGAATGAGTGATTTTGAGAAACAGAAATTTGAGATTGAAGAGCTTATTCTCCTGCTGGAGCCATATACTGACGGTGAACTGAGTTTCCTGCTCAATGCAAGGGAAAACGTGGATATCGTGCATGACAAACTTATCGCCTTTGATATGGAAGACGCATCTAAAAAAGAATACTTCCCACTTGTGGCCATCATCACACTTCAGATGATTGTGGACAAAATCAAGAAAAGGCAGGGAGTAATGAAGGAATTGATTATCGATGAAGCACTTGATTTTCTTCAGGATGAAAAGTTCGGAGACTTCATAGCCTATCTGTACCGTACATTCAGAAAGAAAGAGGGAAGCATTACATTGGCAGCTCAGAACATTCTTTTCCTGAAGAATATGCCTTCAGGAATAAAGGATTCAATCATCATCAACTGTGCGACCAAGATAATCCTGGACCACTCTGAACACCGTCAGAATTTACCGGAAATCCAGTCCGTCTTATCTATCAATGACGAAGAAATCTACATGATAGAGTCATTGCAAAGGACAGACCGCTGGAGAGAGTTCTTCATCAAGATGTCAAATGATGCATTCATTTTCAGGAACGAGGTATCTGACTTTGCAGCCGTAGCATTTGATTCAAAACAGGCAACTGTAGTAAGGATTAAACAATTATTCAAGGAAACCGGCTCAACATATACGGCCATCAACCTATATCTGGAAGAAAGGAGAAAGCAATATGGATGATGCAACAGCAGGACTTACGGAATTGCTCAACTACAGTACGGAAATGAATGGTAGCATGAACAGCCTCGCATCCAGTATCGCGGCAGCAATGTTAGGGATATCATTGATATTTGTCGTGTGGGCCTTGGCCACAAAAAAGGAAAATGCAAGAACCTATCTTTTGGCTTGGGTTGTATGCGTGATTTTTACAGTAACTTTTATAATTTGAGAAATATGAAAAAGATAATAGGAATAGCCTTAGTCACAATGGCCATGATACTAGCAGGCACCGGTACTGCAAAAGCCCAGTGGGTGGTACATGATCCGGGACATACGTTTCTAAACTCAAGTGAGTGGTTTACCAATGTAAAAAAATGGGTGGAGCAGATAAAGCAAATGGAAGCAGCCCAAAAACTTAGAGAAGGATTACAGAAGGTTGACAGGTTGAAGGAATTGAAGTCGCTGAAGGAACTCGCAGATCTTTTGGATGATGTAGCCTGTCTGAGCCAGGATTATAGCTTTTATATGAACGTCGGCTCAAATTACCACTGCCTGAAATTTCTTAATTTTCAAAGGGTGACTGTAAACCTTAGCGTCAGCACCGACCTGCTGATGAAGGTGGCAACGGTCACAAGTTACTTCTCGATGAACTCGGAAGGCAGGATATCCTTTATAGAACAGGTCAAGGAATCGGTAGAGAAAGCAGCCGATGAAATGAGAGAGTTTAACGAAAGTGTGAGAAGCAAGGTTATTTATAAATCAATGAAAGGACACAACAGAAAGACCTATTATCAAGGTCGACTTTCAGCCTATACAAGATATACGAACTAAGCCTATGAACCAGGACAATTTTTTGTGGGGACTCCAGATTACTGACGGACTCACTATGGAGCTTATATCAAAGATGACAATAATCGCATTTGGAGTGGCGGTCATCTGTTTTATATGCAATCTTGCATACAATTATCTGTATCATGGCGCAAGCCAGTTGCTGACTGCAAACGAAGACAAATTTCCTGACATGATGGAGATAGGAAGATGTATCATCCTTTTCTTCTGTCTCACCATGTATAAGCCGATAGCCCAGACTATAGTAGGGACAATGGAGGTCATTAATGAAGCTACCTCATTGTCATCTGAAAGGGCAAATGAATTCGCCCAATATATGATGAAGGCAAGCAATGAACAGGGTGAAATGATAGCCGAATATGAGAAGAACTCATTGGAGGCAGAAGTGAAAGCCGGAGAAGATACAACCGGAGCCATGCAGCATGAACTTGATAAGAAAGCGGAAGATGATGAAACTACCGGTCTTAGATCCAGTGTAGAGAAACTTGTAAGTCTTTTGAGTCCTCTTAATCTGGTAACACTTGTCATGCATGCAGCAGCAGCCTTGATAGTCGGCATTATACAGATCATTATATTGGGCATAGGAGTAGTAATAGTAAAGATTCTGGTGATACTCGGCCCTTTTGTCTTCGCATTCTGTATGTTGCCTGTATTTCAGAAACAACTCTCCATATGGTTCGGCACACTATGTTCCGCATGTATGGTATTTACGGTTATAAACATCCTTAACCAGATTATGTGGCAGACCTTTAAGTCCATATACGAAATGCCGGCTGATTCTGTTGATATGGCAACCCAGCAGTTACAATATTTTGGAATGGATCTGACCATAATCGGTGCATATTGCAGCTGTTTCTGGCTATCATCGAAGATAGTAGGCCACAGCGATGCAGGTAAGGTTATCTCAAAGGTCATGTCCATTGCAACGACAGCAGCGACAATTGCCCTTCTGGGTGGTGCCGGAGCAGCAGCTGGAGCGACCAACGTAGGGGCCGCCGCATCAATCGGAGAAAGTATAATCGATGAAAAATAGGAGGTGATATGGATCTGATGAAATTTAAAGGTGTGGACAATGCGGTAAAAATGACGATAAGACTGTCAATCGGATATTGTATCATTCTCACAATAGCTTTTGTTACATGTATCATCTATCAGACGATACAACTGAACGAAGCCTACAGCCAGGCACTGGTAATTGACAAAAATGGAGAGGTCTATACATCAAGCGGAATGCCGGCATCAAGCATGAGGAAATATGAGTACATGAATCATGTCAAGACATTTGTAGGCAAATGGTATGCCTTTGACGAGAACACATACGAGAAAAATATAGTGAGTGCCCTTAATCTTATAGGGAACAGAGGGAAAGAACTTTTAAATGAGTACAATGACGTAAACATGCTCAATTCACTGGTGCAGAAGAATATCAGATACGGGATAACAATAGATGATATTGTAATTGATATGAACACCATCCCAGTTACAGGAAAAATTCTATTCACCCAGACAGGTTATAGAGCCAGAGGCAAAGTCTCAAGAAAGGTGGAAGCGGAATTCACCATATACGATGTCTCCAGAAGTGAAGACAATGCTCACGGAGCGAAGATAGAGGACTGGATTGTCCACTATTCTGCACCGATGGAATATGCAAAGGAGGATAATTATAATACAGAACCAGAAAAACAGAATAGACATGAAAATTAAGGAATTGCTTAAGGACAAGAACAGGCTTCTGATGGCTATACCAGTGATACTTGGCGGTATGTTCATCTATGTCTTTTTCATACATGGGACTAACAGAGAAAAGCCTGAAAATAGTAAAGAAATCAAACAGGATATATTGTTAGAACCGGAATCTGAGGCAAAGAAAAAGGCTGTGAATAAGGTTGAAGCATATAAGCAGGATGAGAGAGAGGAGAAAGAGAAACAAAGGATAATGGATGAATCTCAGGTCAAGGGTTCAGACTTTTACTTTAGTCTGCAAGACAAGAAAGAGAAATATGACCAGGCCACTTTGGAGAAAATAAGGAGAATGAAGAGAGACCCGTATTCTGATGTAATGGGAGAATATGGAAGCGATGACAACCATCTGTCGAAACAATTGGAAAATCAGCTGGCCAATATAGAAAACGAAGAGGAATTGAAGGAAATAATAAGAGAGGCCAAAAAGAATGCTGAAATCCGTAAGGAACTTGAGCAGAACAACACCTATAGAAAAAAGATATATAAACGGATTATAGGAAATGGAAAGAAAGAGAAAAAGTCAGCTGATGTCAGTATACCTGAACCGGGCAGTGCGATGGACAGTCTAGTAAACAGTCAGCCGATCTATATAGCAGAGAACGGGAAAAGAACCAGAAAACGGCCTGATGTCATGCCCGGCAGCAATACACTGTTTAAGGCTTGCATACACGGAGATCAGACGGTTGTGACCGGAAGCACCGTGAGAATGCGCATGTTGGAGGATGCTGTTATAGAAGGAATGAAGATACCGGCAAACACATTGTTCTATGGTGTGGCCACGTTAGGCGCAAGCCGTCTGGAAGTGGTTGTAAACACATTGAAAGTAGGGAATACGATAAGCCCGATATCCTTCATCATTTATGACAATGATGCTATGGAAGGGTTGAACCTACCGAACAACATGAAGGCGCAGGCAGCCAAACGTATGCAGCAGGGTCTGGTCCAGAATATTGACATGCCTCTTGCCTCCATAGGAACGATGACCAGTGAGATAACAAGTGCAGTCAACGCAACCACACAGGTAGCAAAACAGATATTGAACATGAAGCTTTCGCAGGTAAAGGTTCATCTGAAGAGCAACTATCAGATGTACATTCAGGAAGAAACGAAAGAATCCAGATTAAGAAGAAAAGCCGTGCAAGAAGAACTGCAGAGACTGTATGCCGAATTGGAGCAAAACGGCCGTACCGATCAGCCACACCCGTTGGAAACACTAATTGACAAATTATGATTATGGACATTTTGAATTATCTGATAGCCCTGGCAACACTTTTCTTTGGTTACAGGATATATATGGCAAGAAAAGATGGAAAGAAATTTTCTGAAATTAAACCGTTAATGATTTCATTCTTCGCCTGTATAGGGTTGCTATGGGCTATAACAGTATTTACAGCATTTTTTAATTGACGAATAGTATGAATAAGTTTATTATATTTTCTTTTCTGTGCATTACCGCAATTGTGACAATGGCACAGTCTCCAAGACAGGAGAGTATAACGCCAAGAGATATCTATGTATCATTTGACTATGTAAAACACCTTGTGTTTTCGGTACAAGTCTCTGATGTAGAGGTAGGAGAGAAGGATCTCATATCTGCAGAACGTGTTGAAGATGCGCCACATATAGTGAGACTATGTGCACAGACCGAGGATTTTGACAGGGAAACGAATGTGACAGTAGTATGTATAGACGGCAGCGTATATACATACCATGTGAAATATTTGGAAGATGGACTGGCAGATCCGGAGCCGAATATCTATGAAGACAAGGGAAGATGGAATCACAGCGAATATAAGGCAGACGTAAGCGACATGCATGTAACGGAATTTTTCTTTCCGGCTGACATAGTTTATGGTACGCAAGGTAATGAAGTCTCATTCTCTTTGCAGTCATACAATAACCAACTGAAGGTCTCTACTGCAAGCAATGCTGTTGAAAGTTCGAATCTGTTCGTGATAGACAAGAATATGGATACGTACAGTATTGTCATCAAAAGAAACGAGACTTCGGTTTTCACCTATAACTATGATGACAAGCGTGAATATACGGCCCACATCGATGTGAACAGTGAAGTGATGGACAAATGCCTTCAGGAATTGAGAACAAAGAAACGAAACATATACAGTGTCGGTGAAGTAAAGAACAAGTTTGAACTGTCGATGTCCAATCTGTATGTACATGAGGACTACATGTTTTTCATCTTCGACCTGAAGAACAAGTCTTTTATAGATTATGACATAGAATTTGTAAAATGTTTTCAAAGGGATATAAAGAAAAACAAAAACGCCATACAGCAGGAGACCACAATTGACCCTATTTATACGAAAGACTTTGATACGAAGATAAAAGGTAAACACGGGAACAGACTGGTGTTAGGGTTTGACAAGTTTACTATCCCGGACAATAAAATCTTTGAGATAGAGCTATATGAAAAAGGTGGCGGCCGACACATGAAGTTGGCTATAGAGAATAAATATATCATAAGAGCAGAACCTTTATTCGGAGAATGATATGAAGTTAAAAGAAGCATATGAGAGCTATTCGTTCAGCAATGTAGGCCAGTTTAGGGCTTTAGCTGATACACTTGGCTATAAGACGGAATACCATGATGGAATCTTTCACTTCCACAAAGAGGCTGAAAGTCTAAAAATCCCTATGGATGACATCAAGTCAAAAGCAAATGAAAATAAGAATGAAGCCCGGACTGAAGTTTCGAAGGAAAGCATCTCTTCCTTCTTTGATAAAAGCAGGGCAAATGAGCCTTCTTACAATGAAGAACTGAAAGCAAAAGGAATCAGTGTCATACGCTGGAGCAGCATAAAAGGTGAAAATAAGGATGGCTTTACCATCATAGACCACAATCATAAAGTATGCTACACAGGACAGGAATTATATGAATATGCACTCCGTAATGGGAATATCCTGGATGGCAGGGGGACTAAACTGGAAAAAGGGGTGATGTCAGACCTGATGGATGTTGGAGGGAAAAAAGGAAAGCTCAGGATGAATGACAACGGCATATCCGTATTCTACAGGAAAGAGACTCTCACTATTCCGGACAGGATGCTTGGACAGAAGCTCAGCAAGAAAGAGAAGGAGCAGCTGCTTCATGGAGATATAGTACCCATCAGTACGAGAAAAGGGATGGTCATGCTACAGGTTGACAAGGACCTGAATTCTGTAATCGTCAGATCAAGCAGAGAGATAAAGATACCGAATGTGATAGGAAGGACAGATGAATATGACGGCTACAAACTGACTAAGGCTGATAAATATTTGCTGGCTAACGGCCATACTCTTGAGGCGAAACTGATGCACAGCAAAGATGGATACATATTGGCAGATGTATCATTGACTGATGACAAGAAAGGTATCAGATTCACCAACATCCAGACAATAACAGAGGGCAAGGCGCAAGAACTTATCAAGGAAATGAGACCGAGACTCGAAACCGTGGAGATGACCGCCGAGAACAAGGTATCACCGGAAAAGAACCGGAATATGGATCTAGAGTTTAAGGAGGCGGTAGGCAAGAGGGATTTTGAAAAGATTGAAAAGCTCAGAGAAGACGGATATAAGCCGAGTGAAGAGTATGTCAGAGGAGTAGGGAAAGAACTGAACCTGAGGGATAATGAGATGAGGGAAGTTGAAAAGATCTTTCAGGTAAAGCCAGAGGAACTGAGCGAACGGCAGAAGCAGGCGGCCAGGCTATTAGAGGCAGCTATGGTCGGAAACTTCAGAAGCATACAAGACATTCAGAAAAGCGGCTATCAGATAACGTCTGATGACATAAGGAAACTGAAGGAGAACGGTGTACAGGAAAACACCATTATTGCCATACAGAAGATTTTCGGCATGGAAGAAAAAGGCAGGACACTTGGAGATGTCAAACTGGCAAGCAGTCAGAAGCCAGACAATACCAAGGAGATGGCAAGACCGGTCGCAAATACTATTAACCGGATGTTTAATGATTTATGATTACCGTTGGATATGGACAGCAGGAGTTTCGACGAAACTATCAGACAATACACATTGATGATGGTAAATAAGATAAGGCAGGTTGGATTTGATTGGGAACAGCCTTGGTTTAATCCAGGTTATGCCGGAGTCCCACAGAATCTGAGCGGAAGGCATTATCAGGGTATCAATTCCATTCTGCTTACAATGGAAATGGAAAACAAGGGTTATGAAACACCTGTGTTCATGACAGCCGCCCAGGCATCAATGGAGCATGTGAGAATATTGAAAAATGAAGACCCGTTGGACGTCGTATATTGGACGCACGAAGTGCATGAACTGAAAACCGGGAAAAGCATAGCCTATGAAGATTTTGAGAAACTTGATAAGGCTGAAAAGCTGGCATATCAGGTTACATCGGAGATGAAAGCCCACCGTGTGTATAACATTCAACAGACTGACTTTCCGAAGATTCAGCCTGAATTGTGGAAAAATATAAAGAATAAATTCACGGTACGGGAATTGATGGATGAGGAAGGTATGTACAGATCACCGTTATTGGATGTGATGATAAAGGAACAGAAATGGATCTGTCCTATAATAACAGAAATGCAGGACAAGGCATTTTATACCCAAAAAGGGAATCCACTTATAGTCATCCCTGAAAAAGGGCAATTCAACAAAGGTGAAGATTTTTATGCCACACTCCTCCATGAAATGGCACATTCAACAGGCTCGCCCAATTATCTGAGTAGAAACATGGATTTGGTCTTCGGTTCTAAAGAATATGCCAGAGAAGAACTTATAGCAGAACTGACATCTGCCATAAGCGGGAAGGAACTCGGAATATTCCCGAATGTAAGGGTAGAGAATGCAGTTTATCTTAAAAACTGGCTTGTAGATATAACAGATAACCCTGAATATCTATTTTCCATCCTTGCGGAAGTTGGGAAAGCCAGCCTTATGATAAAGGGAAGGATAGCTGAAATGAACCAATATCTCACGAAAGAAGACAGGTTCATCAGTGCCGCCATACAAGGTAACAGACAGGAATTGTCTGACCTTAAAAAAGCAGACTATGTCCCTTCAATGAGAGAGATTGATATGGTAAGCAAATATGCAAAAGATTTTGAATCCGTAAAAGCGGTAAAAGATGTGTACAATATCGACATTAGTCTTAGCTGTATTAAATCTGAAAATCAAGTGAATGATAAACATCATAATATAAACAGAGATAATGGAATAGAATTATAGGATACAGAATAAACAAATTTTCAAACCTAATAATATGGATTATAATGAACTTGTACAAAAAAGGCAGGATGGATTCATCGATGACCTTGAATTTCTGCTCGCTCAAGAAGAGTTGGCTGAAATCTATCTGAAGGAAATGAGTGAAAAGGGTGACCCCCCAAGTTGTGAAAATGCCATGAAGTGGCTTCTTGAATATGAGAACAAACATTTATATGAAGACCTATGAAAGAAGACTCAGCAAATGAAAAGACTTTGAAACAGTTTGCCGATCTGATGATTGAAAAAATCAGGCAGGTCGAAGACGATTGGAAGAAACCGTGGTTCTCTCCGGGAAGTGGAGGAGGTTTGCCGCAAAATATTGAAGGCAGAGCTTATAGTGGTATTAATTCGTTCATGCTGTATTTACTTTCGGAAGAAAAAGGATACAGTTATCCGCTATATATGACATTCATGCAAGCCAAGCAAGCCGGTGCATCGGTCTTGAGAGGTGAAAAATCCTTTCCTGTAGTATTCTGGAACTTCTCTGTCAAAGACAAGAACGGCCATAAGATAAGCATTGAAGATTATAGACAGTTATCAGATGAAGATAAGAAGGAATATAAGGTAACGCCATATATGAAACCCTACAATGTTTTCAATGTATCTCAGACAAACTACTCTGAGGTACAGCCTGAAAAATGGGAGAAGCTGAAGGAAAAATTCAAGGCGCCGGATCTTAAGGATGAAAAAGGCATGTATGCCATGCCTCTGATAGACGCCCTAATCAGGGAAAATAGCTGGATATGTCCTATTTATCAGAAAGAGAGCGACAGTGCCTATTACAGAAGAGGTGAAGGATGTCATATCATTGTCCCGATGAAAGGACAGTTTGATACTGGAGAATCTTTCTATTCAACACTTCTACACGAAATGGCACATTCAACAGGCGAAAAAGGACACCTGGAAAGAGAGAAAGGAGAAGTGTTCGGAGACTCTAAATATGCAAAAGAAGAACTCATTGCGGAACTGACATCTGCAACCTGTGGAAAGTCATTGGGTATATCCACTTGCATAAGGGAAGAGAACGCCATGTATCTGAAAAGTTGGTTAGCTTCTTTAAGTGAAGATCCGAAATTCATTTATAACATCCTGGCTGATGTTGCAAAGGCAAGCGGTATGATACAGGAAAAGGTAAATGCCATGGAATCAAACCTGACCAATGACGAGAAATTCCTTCTGGCTGCAAGCCAAGGAAACGAAGAGAAACTGAAGGAACTTAAAGAAGCCGGTTATAATCCGTCAATGCAAGTAATGGAAAGACTAAGAAACAATCAAAACAGTATTGATGGCCATCATTCAGTAAATATGATTTATGGCATTGATCTAGCCGATATAGCAGCGGAAAAACCTGTTGATTCACAACAGGAAAGGAACAAATCGGCAGAGCAGACAATAAATATTTAACCCTTAAAAAGATACAACTATGTTTACAGGACAATTAATCGGTTATGTAGGTGCAGATGCACGTGCAAACAAGAACGGAAAAGGATTTTATTTTCATGTTTCGTCAAAATTCAGAGGGTCTGGAGAAACAGAAGAAAAGACTCTTTGGATAACATGTTTCGTCAACTACGAAACAAAAATCATGGATTACATCAAGAAGGGTACACAGGTATATGTGACCGGTGATATTTTCATTGATGTCTTTAAAAAAGAAGACGGCAGCTGTATTCCTTCGGTAAGCATGAATATAAGCAGAATAGAATTGCTTGGAAAGAGTGAGAAGAAAGAAGGAAGTAACACCTAAAGATTGAAGTATGGAAAAAGAGAAGAAAGACCTGTCATTCATCCTGATACTGCTATCTACCCTTATAGGTATAGCCGTATTATTCCAGTGGGCCATAGTAAACGGTCTGTATGAACCTGTCAGAAATCAGGCTATGTGGGAAAAGCTGCTGGTAAAAGGAATCATGTTCCGTTTCCTGTATGTAATACTCATAGCCGGATTAGCTTTTCTTTTTCCATACAAGAAACCTGGTGATGAAAGCAGGAAGTGGTTCTATACAGGAATGACATTAATGACAGCTATCATACTCGTGGCCGGATTCAGTGAACTTTCACACTGGTATAACCTGTTCATATTCCCGGTAATATTTGTAGCCTATACACTGTTAATCATAAAGACCATGCCTTATTTCTTCAGGCGGCATGTCATGCCGGATGAAAGTATCTTCGGTTTGAGTAACGTGGAATCTCCGTTTTATTTCAAGTTTGAAACAGCAAACGGCCCTTTGACTATACACAAGCCACAGCAGAACATATATATAGACGGAGGTCCCGGTTCAGGTAAGTCAGAAAGCTGGATCAAGGGGATGATATATCAGTGTGCGGAAAGGAATTACGCTGGATTCATCTATGACTGGGAGGGTGATCCGACTAAGGACAACTCACCCATACTTTCAAGAATAGCATACGGAAGCATTGAATACTTTAAGAAACAAGGTAAGGAAGTGCCGAAATTCGCCTACATCAACTTTGTCGACATGTCAAGAACTGTAAGAGTTAACGTTTTGTCACCGAATTATATGACGAAAGGTAATGAATCCTTATTTATCAGGAATATTATAGTGACACTGATGAAGAATCTTGAAGCGAGTTGGAAAGAAAAAACGGATTTTTGGGCAAATAATGCAATAAATTACGTATATTCGATAGCTTATAAATGTTTCAAGGAAAAAGACCTCGGCATATGCACCTTGCCACACGTCATAGCCTTTGCCTTATCGGACAGCAACCTTGTGTTTGAATGGCTTTCAGAGGATCCGGAAATTGCCTTGAACATGTCAGCCATGTTGACTGCATGGAAACTGGGTGCCCAGCAGCAGACAGCCGGAGCTGTATCATCAGCACAGACCCCACTTGTTCTTCTGAACAACAAATATATATTCTGGGTTCTCTCCCCATTGCCTGAAGAAGAGTTCTCATTGGATATAACAAACAGGAATCATCCTACATTGATGTGTGTCGGCAATGCACCTGCCATCAAGGAGGCTGTCTCACCTGCCATCAGCTGCATTGGCAGCGTTTTGATGTCACAGATGAACAATCCGGGAAAGGCAACCAGTGTATTTATGGTCGATGAGTTTCCGACAATACTCCTGCAAGGAATTGATACATTTATAGGTACAGCACGAAAACATAACGTATCAACCATTCTTGCCGTACAGGACTTTAACCAGGCAGTCAGAGACTACGGTGAAAAGAGTGCCAATATCCTCAAAGCCTCTTGCGGTACACAGGCTTATGGAATGACCGGAAACGAAAAGACAGCCAAAGACATTGAAAGTCTTTTTGGTGAAAAAAAGGAAGCCCAGGAAAGCTACTCACATCAGGAAACCGGAGGCGGAAGCCGAACTGAGAGCCTTCAGAAAGAAAAAGTACTGAAAGCCCGTGAAGTGGCCGGGCAGTCAGCAGGTCACTTCATAGGGAAAATAGCAGGTGGTCAGCCTCCATTCTTCAACACCCAGATGAATATGTGCCGTTTTGAAGAAAAGGAGATTCCTTCCTTTTCACTTCCAGTAAAACTTGAGAAAGGAAGCGAGCAGCTGGAACTGGACATTCTGGAAGAAATTGTACAGCAAAATTACATCAAGATTATCAATGATGTAAATGAAGTGCTGAGAACTGTTGAAGAAAAAGTAATGAAGCGGAGCGGTTCTGAAACAACACATAATAAAAAACAGGAAAGAAAATTTTAACCAACTAACAAAAAGACTTATCATGAAAAAGATTTTAAGCACATTATTAGTAGTAGCGAGTTTATTGGCAGTATCATGCAGCAAGGACAATGATCCGACAACAGTCAGCAATGATGCCGGAGTATATAGAATAACTATAGAGATCAGCGGTACTGATGCACAGGGATACGCACATATTACCAATCTTGACAAAATGAACATCAAGAACGAGAAGACAGGAAATTCGTCTTTAACCATAGATGATGAATTTGATTCAAGTGTTAGTTATATAACGGAAGGAAAGGTGAAGGAAATAGCAGCACAGGGAATTGTACATTGTGATAAAACAGCAAGTTTAAGAATGAAGGTGACAAAAGACGGGAAGACTGTTTTTGAAGAAAGCAAAAACATTGATCCTGAAAATGGTACAGGTAAAGTCGGTGAACTAAGATTTTCCACAATATCCCAATAAAGGTATATTGTGGAAACAATATTTTCTGAATAGACTTTGGAAAAGAAGAGTATTTTTCGTATCTTTGTATTATATAAAACACTGATATTCAATAATGAAAGTTGATTTTAACAAGCTAAAGGCAGAAATTTCCCTTCCTGATTTTCTATTGAATCTGGGATGGAAATTTGTCGCCGGCTCTTCAAATAGCTGCCCCAAAATGAGTAATGGCACACATACCGTTGTCATCAAGAGGAACGCCCAGAACCAATATACCTACTGGGATGTACACAGTGACAATGTAAGGGGCAGAACTATTCTTGACTTGATGCAGGAACATCTTTTTGAGACAACCGGAAAACAACCGACATTAAGAGAAGTCGGAGAAATACTGCAGAACTATATAAACACCAACCAGATAACGACACCGGAAAACAGCAGATACGATGTAGGCAACGCAAGTGTAAGTACAGACGAACTGACAATGTATCTCAAACATCTTAAGCCTTACGATGGTAATTATCTACAGGAACGCGGTATATCAGATGAAAGTGTAAACAGCCCGGTCTTTAAAGATGTATTTCTGATTAGGGAAGTCAAGAACAAAAACACTACATACAGAAACATTTGTGTGAAGATGTACAATGATAAAGGTGTTCAGGCTATCTCCCAAAGGAATGAATCTTTTAAGGGAATATTAGGAGGCAAGTTTGAATGTCTTGCGCTCAGCAACCACGACAAAAGCAGACCTATAGATATACTATATGTCGGAGAATCAATCATAGACTGCATATCACATTACCAGCTGTGCCATAAGAGTACTGGTTTGAATCTTGTATATGTATCTACAGAAGGTACACTTACGGAAGGACAAATGCAGCTGCTCCGCATCATTGTCACTAAAAATGAAGTGAGGTCATTAAGGAGCATCTTCGATAATGACAAGCAGGGTTACAAGTACACACTATGGCTAGACAATAACCTAAGAGGTATGCAGCACAATGTAGAGCAAATGGATAGCGATGAACTTAAGATAACGGCTTACCAGGTTAGTAATACCGAGTTTCCGAATAGAAAAGACTGGAATGATGATCTGAAAGCAGCCACTATAGAAAAGACCGCCCAATAAGGTGGTCTTTTTATTCTTTATGGCATGACCGAATTTAGTATATCAAATCAATCAACAAGAATCGTATCTCTGTTACATAATTTCTCAAGCAGGAAATCTTCTCTAAGACATACTTTCGTGAAAGAAGAAAGTTTAACCCACGATTTTGTTAAATGGTTGAATTTTTTACCACATGTTTATCTGAGGGTGATATTCGTATCACCTGAAAACCGGCTTCTGCTAAATTTATCATATCAGATACTTTGATCCGCTCACTTGCATTGATGATATATTTATGAGAATGGCGCATAATGGATAGTCTAAACTCAATGTCTGAAAGTTTAGTTGATTTTTCAATAATGTGCCAGCTTGGTGTTTGGTAGGCACACATTTGTTTAAGGAAGTAGATGCCTTCTTTATTCCTGCCAATCTTGATGACATCGAAATCACCCTGTAGAACAATTTTAAGCAGTTCTTTTTCACGTATACTTAATTTCAAGAATATTAAACAGTTGAATGTATACAAAGATAATGGGTTAATGCTTTTAAGACACTTTTTTTGCTACTTTTTGTATGAAAAAGTAGAAGATCCATCTACAATCTATTATTTGAATAGGTTGTAGATAGTCAGTTTCTTTTTGTGTGCTTTTCTTACCGTGTAAGATGTGCCGCCCAAAGACTTTTCATCCCAATATGCTATCAGCTGACATGAGTGGGATATAATATAATCATTGCGCTTCAAATATGCGGAATTTGAAAAGGAGTTGGATATGGTCACTACTTCATCTGCCTGCTTGAGAATATTGAGATACCTGCTCCTGTTCTCTGCATTGAAATATTTATCCTGTTCGGGAAAAGGTACAACAATAATAAGAACGATGTCGGTATGTTCAGCCTTAAGTCTTAGAACCGCTTCTGCTGCAATGGTATCGAATCCTACGGCTCCTCCAGCATAAAAAAACCTTGCTCCGTTATCATAGCAATACCTAATTGCATCCATCACCCTTTCTGATGTCTGTTTATAATCTATCACTTGGCGGTGTCCGGTGAAAGAGGTGGACAGATGGCTGAGCCATCTGTCCCGCGATTTTTTACAAATATCAAGGGTTTCTCCCGTTGTTTCAAACTTCAGTCCGTTATGTGCTATGTAAGTATATAAAAACAAGGTCTCATTCTGAAAGAGACCTGTTTTTATGGTTTTATATGTTTCTGTTACCTTCATTTTAATTATTGTAAACTGTTTTACCTATGAATAATCCTCCCAAAACTTCCGCTCCCAACTTTTCTATTTTGTTGGCAAATATAGCATAAGCAAATCCCTTTGTAAGAATATCATCAAACACTATCACTTTTTTACCTTTGAAAAAATCTTGGTCGAACTCTATGACCTGCTTATTTTGGATGTCGTTCTTGTCTACGTTATCATGCTCGGCTGATTTTTCCCCTTTGATATTAATATGCTCGTAAGCGTTATTCATTCCGCAAAGTTGGCAAACCAATGATGAAAAACACTTGTATCTCTTCTCGTTCTTTTCTGCACTTGAAGCCGGAACACATGCAAAAACCATATTATTTGTTTCCGTTCCATAAAGTTGGATAAGCTTATTTGCAACCAAATGGGCTACATATGTAAAAGCCTTTCCGTCTTTAAAATCCCAAATCAGTCTTCTGATTTTCCACTCTTCTTGTGTCGCATTTCTACACTTAGTTGATTGATATTGGAAAAATGAAAACATCATCTTTCTCCACTGCTTGTCCAAACTTGGGTATTTGCCGTATGTTGCTGCCATATCCGTATGCTTTAGTAGGTTAAAACTTGAATTATTCTTCAGCTAGATTTAGACCTTTTTAAAAACCTTTGTCTTGGTTTGGTCTTTTGTCCGCTGACTTTTTTTTTAGAGAATCATTCCCCATCTGAGTTTGAGCCTTTTTTTTACGGCATTTCAAAGTATGGTAAAGTGGAATAAGAAAAGTTTTGGACGAAAAAAATGTTGGGACAGCGAAGCCGTCATCGTTATTTTTTTCAGGACAAAGTCTGAAAGCGTAACTTTTTCATTTCCACTCGACCAATATACCTTTGCCGTACAAAAAAATAAAGGCTCCCAGATGGGGTTATACCACTAATTGAGGAAGCGGACAGCAGAAAAGACCAATGAAAGACAATCGGAAAAAGATTTATACCGATTATATTATGGGTGGATAAGGAGCATTAGCGACAACCTTAATAGGGTGGTGGGAGTAAGAGAACTGCGTCGAACGCAAAACAATCCTCGGAAGGGCATATAAAAAAAGTGGCCGAAGCCACCTTTCCTATTTGGATTTTGCTTTCTTGGTCTTTTTCGCCTTAGCCGGTTGCGGTTCTGGCTTTTCCTCCTCCTTTTCAGGTGTCGGATAGAACTCTACGGCTACCATTGTGATGCGGTTGCGCTTCTGACCGGTTTCACTGTCGGTCCATTCTTCCGGCTTGAAATATCCCTTTACAGTGAGGAGTTCACCCTTCTTGATCCTGTCAAAGGATTCAGCCGCCTCGTTCTTGCGCCAGGCTTCGACTGATATGAAGGCGGATGTATAGACGGTTTCTTCACCTTTCTTCTCCGACCTGCTCACTGCTATCGAGAAGCGTGCTACACTTGCTGTTTCAAACTGACGGATCTGTGCTTCATTTGCTACGAAACCTGATACTGCGAATGTATTTTCAATCTTTTTCATAATGGATGAATTTTAGAAGTTAATTAATCATTTTTACGGTGCATCAATAAGGGAACAGGCTATGTGGTAACCATGAAATAATGTACGAATACTCTTTTTATGCCTGCAAAAAAAGGAAGATTCTTATGTTATTTATTGGGTAAGATGGCAGCAAATGATTAATCCTTGAATACTCTTTTTGCGGGAAGCGGAAAAAGGAAGATTCTGGCGTTAATAGGCATGGCCGGTATTTGCGAATCGTCCACCGACACTTTCGGAAAAAAGTGGAAGCTGTTCCATAACTTCGCACCAAGGAAATATGATTTGACTTCGCCGGAAATTCATCTGAAAAAGTAGGTCATTCGCACAGGTTTGAAAATGGAGCGGTACAGAATTGATTCAAGACAAGTGTGCTTCCATACTCAAGCAGTGGGTCGGATAGGGTGAAGGAACATACATCTGCCAGCAGCCAGAGCCGCAAGAGAGAGGCAGGCATACCGATAACGGACAAACGGAAGGGTGTATCAATGTAAAGGCCGGGGATATTTCAGGAAGAATGGTTGTGAAACGGATGCGCTGACGGATACGGTTGGCAGTATGGGTGCGACACAATGGAGGGAAAAGGAAAAGCATTCAGGAAACGGGCGAAAAATCAAAGAAACGATAACGGAAAGGATTCAGCCACAACATTATTATAGATGCCCTGTAGAGACTCCGATTTGTATCCGGTACCTTAAAGGTGACGGATACTTATATGGGGAATGCGCTTATTCGTATTATATATATGACAGGCGTAGATATATGAAACTCTCAAGCATAACAACAGACTCCAAGAATAATAATGCAACGGTTTTACAACATATATAGGTATAATGTTTTATATTGCAAGATGATTGTCTGGATGTAGGGAGCTAAGGAAATGGAAAGCCTATAAGCAAAATCAATGAACAAGGAATAACGATAGCACATGAAGATATTACATATTTCTGATACACATGGCAGGCATGCCAGCATGAAAGGTATGCCAGAAGCGGATGTTATCATCCATAGCGGAGACATTTCGGAGAATGGAACGGAAGAGGAAGTCATAAGTTTTATAGAATGGCTTGAATCTCTAGACTATAAGTATAAGGTATTTGTTGCAGGCAATCATGATACTTGTCTGTTTGGTAGTAGGATAGATGGATTCAAGGATGATACATGATGATGAGAAATTCCGTAGCTCAATAAAGAACAATGCCATTAGTGACTCGAAAGCTTTAAACAGGGAAAAGAGAATGAAGTTATTCGATCTGGACGAGGATGCATGTAAGGAAGCAAAAGAAGGATTGGAAGCCGGTAAGAAAGGATGGTATGTTTTTGAGGGTCGATTATATCCGGACCTGTTTATCGAAAGTGAAACCCATATTCTGGTCATCGAGGGAAAGAGGACAGAAGCATCAACGACGAAAAATGTAAAATATCTTAGCCACAGAAGCCAAATGGCAAGACATATAGAGAACGCCATCGGTTATTGTGAAGGAAAGAAGAAAGTCATCGCATTCTATATAGTTGAAGAGGATTGTGGCTATGAAGACGACTGCAAGCCGGAAGGATTCAGGAAAGATTTTGAGAAAGAGACGGTCAGAAAATCTGAAGAAAGCCGTAAAATGCTAGCTGACAGCTTTTATGGCTACACCACATGGCAGGCTGTAAGTAAAAGCCTTGACATAAATTTTGATGAATGAAGCATGAATACATCAAAAAGGCGGTTTGTCCGGGAACCTGTTCCGGCAAACCGCGCGCCTGACATTTAAGCTGCTATCGGAAAGTCACTTCCTGATAAAGTATTCAATGGCTGAATGGACGAGAATATAATGTGTCGGCGTACTTTTGCATTGAGAGGCATAAGGGTTTGGAAAATCAAGTGCAAGAGAACTGTAAAGGGTTGGAATATCCCTCTTGATTCTTTTTACGAGTAATCTGTATGAGCATGGTCTTGCATATTTCATGAGTTGTCTCCATCTTGTGGCGGTTATTTCAGTGCAGTTGGTTTCGTACTTCATGGTATTTATAGTTTAGGCTTGGGGCATTGCCCCAAGCGGATTAGACTACGGATATTTCATTTATGACGAGAAAAGTGTCATCGCTATTGTATTCTGAGAGTTTGTCATGAGATTCTGAAATGTCATTAAGGGCGATGCCGGTCAAGTCATTGACGGCAGCAGCAACCTGTTCCCATGTATCATAGTATTCTATACCAACTTCACTGTGGTCAACCATATAACGGAATGAATAGAATTGTCCGTCTGTATCATTCGTCTCGAATATCTCACAACCGGGCTCTTCCGAATAGTAGAAAAGCTGAAGGTCGTATTTTTCCGCAATCTTGTACATCAGTTCAGAACAGGCAACCCAAGCCGTTTCAGTTGTCAATTTTAAGGAAGCCAAATCATTGTCATGGTCGTCAATGGTTTCTTCTATGTATGAAATTTCCCCTCTAGCTGGAAGTTCCTCTTTGACATCTGGCAGAAGACTCTTTTTAATATAGCCAAGCCAATAAGAATTACCTAAAAATGTAAACGGCTTGTCCTCTTTGCTCCTGTCTATGTCTACCGTCTTTTTCAAATCGTCATATAACTTTTGTGTATTCTCTCTTGTACCTAAAAAAGTATAATCTGTAGTGCACCAGTTTGGCATAATTGTAAATATTTATTTGTTAATAATATGTTGTTCAGAGTAATTTGCAGAGGTCAATCCTCTGCAAATAGTATCGTTTTAAGGCAGTCCTTAATAGTATAGCCTTTAGGAATTTGGGTATCTATTTGGGCGGTTATCCCTTTAATGTTCAGTTCCATAATCTCTGAGAGTCTTACATATCCGAACTCCCACTCAAAAATATGACAGTAACCGAACAGAAGCCAGTCATCTCCGTCCTTACTTGCTTCGGTAATAAGCCAGCAGGCTTCAGTAAACGGCATGTAGAACTTTGCAATGACTTCGGCTTTCTTACCTTGTCCGTCTTTTGAATACAATGGGTTGGCGTTGAACCTTGCCTCGATGTCTTTTGTAATTGTAATCATACACTTGAAATTTAAAGAGATAAACTTGAATTATTCTTCAGCGAGATTTAGACCTTTTTTTAGAAAGTTTCCTTTCCCTTGTCGTTAGAAATCCGCTGACTTTTTTTTATTGGGAATCATTCCCCATCTGAGTTTGAGCCTTTTTTTACGGCATTTCGAAGTATGGTAAAGTGGAATAAGAAAAGTTTTGGACGAAAAAAATGTTGGGACAGCGAAGCCGTCATCGTTATTTTTTTCAGGACAAAGTCTGAAAGCGTAACTTTTTCATTTCCGCTCGACCAATATACCTTTGCCGTACAAAAAATAAAGGCTCTCAGATGGGAGTAACTGCACTGATATGGGAAGCAGGATATAAAGAGAAAGACCAGGGAAAGGATTTGTCAAGGAATTATATATTAATATTCAAAATCAGCGTTTTATGTGTTTTGAGTGCCCAGGCAGGCACAAAACAATCAATAAAACAGCAGTTTCAGTATAATTTTTATCTATTCGCTAATAGAATTGTGTACCTTTGTATTCCATTAAGAATGTGCTGCAATGAATATGATAAAAGAGGTTTTGATTGAAAAAGGTATTAGTCAAACCGAATTGGCTAAACAGCTTGGCAAGGGCTTTAATATGAAATTTATATGCGTCTAACAGGGTTCAGCCACCTATTCCTGTACTATATCAAATTGCAGAAATTCTAAATGTTGATGTGCGTACACTTCTTATTCCTAACCCTATAAAAGAATAAAAATGAAACTTGTAGATATAATTAAAGAGTCTGAATACGAACTTAGTTTGTTTTCAGATAAACAAATATCAGAATTAGAAAATAAAATTACAGAAAGACAAACTAAAAAGGGTGTTGAGTTTTACATTACCTGTCAAGTGCGAAAAAAAGAAATTAAACTAACGCCTGAAGAAGTTGTACGCCAACTTTATCTGTTAGTTCTGCAACAAGACTTTGGCTATCCTGTTTCACGTATGGAATTGGAATATGAAGTGACATTCGGCAGGGAGAAAAAGAGAGCCGACATTGTCATTTTTGACAAACAACAGACTACAAGTCCATTTATTATTGTGGAACTTAAAAAGCCAAAACTGAAAGATGGTAAAGAGCAACTGAAAAGTTATTGCAATGCTACAGGAGCACCTATTGGTGTATGGAGCAACGGACGGCAAATATCTTATTACCATCGCAAAGACCCGAATTATTTTGAAGATTTGAGTGGAATACCACGTGCCGATCAAAAACTTTCAGATATTCTCTCGGAGCGTTGGAAGATTGCCGACCTTATCAAAAAAGACAAATTGGTAAATGAACGCAAATCTTTGAAAGACCTTATCCTTGAAATGGAGGATGAGGTATTGGCAGGTGCAGGTGTAGATGTGTTTGAAGAGGTATTCAAACTCATCTTTACCAAGCTGTTTGACGAAATGGAGAGCGGTCGAAAGCCTGACCGTAATTTGGAGTTTCGCAATTATGGTGATACAGAAACAGAATTAAAAGATAAGTTACAAGCCTTATTTGACAAGGCAAAAGATAAATGGCAAGGAGTATTCACGGATGATGCAAAAATTTTGCTTACTCCATCGCATTTGTCTGTATGTGTGGCATCGCTTCAAGATGTAAAATTGTTCAATTCTAACCTTGATGTGGTGGATGAAGCGTTTGAGTATCTTATCAATAAAAGCAGCAAGGGAGAGAAAGGACAATACTTTACTCCCCGTTATGTGATTGATATGTGCGTTAAGATGCTCAATCCGACAGCCGAAGAAAAGATGATTGATACAGCCGCTGGAAGTTGCGGTTTTCCTGTACATACAATCTTTCATGTTTGGGAAAACATACTCAAATCAAAGGGGTTGAATCGTAGTCATCTATTCACATTAGAAGAAAAACCTGCTGAATGTACTGACTATGTTCAAAACAATGTGTTTGCCATAGACTTTGACGAAAAAGCAGTGCGTGTAGCTCGTACTCTTAATCTTATAGCGGGAGACGGACAAACAAATGTCATGCACCTAAACACTCTTGATTATGAGCGTTGGGAAGAAAATGTCAAGGATGAAAATTGGAGCGACACTTATTCCGAAGGTTGGAAAAAGTTGAAGAAACTACGCAATGACAAAAATAGCAATCGTGATTTCAATTTTGACATCATCATGGCAAATCCACCATTTGCAGGAGATGTGAAAGAAAGTCGCATACTTGCTAAATATGATTTAAGTCGCACTGTTTCTTTAGAAAAAATAAAGAATGCCCCAGCAGGATATAAAGTCGTTACAGGTGAACCAACTTTCCCCGAAGCTTTGAATAACAACGGTGAAACAGTATGTCAAATGAGCGACGGCACATTCCGTAAAACCAAGTTAAAGCAGGCAAGCAATATGAGCAGGGATATTTTGTTTGTAGAGCGAAACCTTGACTTTTTGAAACCAGGAGGGCGCATGGCTATTGTATTGCCACAAGGTAGATTCAATAATAGTAGCGATAAGGCTCTGCGCGAGTATATAGCCGACCGTTGCCGTATTTTGGCAGTGGTAGGCTTGCACGGCAATGTGTTCAAACCTCATACAGGAACAAAGACAAGTGTCTTGTTTGTTCAGAAATGGGATGAGAAACTATGTCCTAAAGTAGAGGATTACAATATCTTCTTTGCCACTATGCAGGAGCCGAGCAAAGATAATAGTGGCGATAAAATCTATCGCAATACGACAGATGAAGATGGTAATAACATTCCTTTGCTTGACAGTCACGGACATTTGATAGTGAAGCATGACCTATTTAATCACGATGGCTTGACAGGCGATGGTATAGCCGAAGCATTCGCCGAGTTTGCCAAGAAAGAGCAGCTTTCTTTTTTCGTGGATGCCCCTTTGACGAAGTAAAATACAAGGCTTTATTAAAGGGGCTGGAAATTAAAGAGGTTTTATTGCATCAAGTCTCTGAAACTGGTAATATGAGAATGGAATCTGAATTTTTCAATTCCTATAGTCTGTCATTTGCTAAAATAGTTAAAGCTAAAGATGCAATACTTTTCTCTCAATATGGAACATCAAAAGAATTAAATGAAATTGGCAAAGGTTTTCCAATACTAAGACTAAATGAATTTAATTCTTCATTTATTTCTACACCAGCAAAATACTGCGACCTACTTGATATTGATACATATTTATCGCTTAGACTAAAAAAGGACGATGTCTTGATTTGTAGGACTAATGGAAACCCTAAGTTAGTTGGAAAAAGTGCCATTGTTCCCAAAGATTACGAGTATGCTTTTGCTTCATACCTTTTTAGAGTTCGTCCTAATTGTAATATAATAAATTCTGCAACTTTAGTTGCGTTTTTGAATTCTAAGTATGGACGATTGGAAATAGAAAAATTCTCTATGGTTGGGAATCAAGCCAATTTTAGCCCTGCAAAATTTAGAGAAATATCTATTCCTGTTTTGGGAACTGCTGTAAATGAACAGATACATGAATTAACGTATTCTTCATTTGAAAAACTTGAAAAATCCGAAAAAATATATTCCTCTGCCGAAGCATATCTTTTGGAGTGTTTAGGCATGACCGACTTTGCAGCAAACCCCGAAGCGTATAATATAAAGACTCTGAAAGAATCGTTCCTTGAAACAGGGCGATTTGATTCGGAATATTATCTACCAAAGTATGAAGATTACTTCCAACTTGTACAATCTTATTCCAATGGTTATAAGTTGTTGGGCAATATATGCGAGATTAAAGACAATAATTATACGCCTGAGAATGATATAAGGTATAAATACATTGAGCTTGCTAACATTGGAAAAGCAGGAGAAATAACAGGATTTGATGAACAGTGCGGAGAGAATTTGCCAACTCGTGCTCGAAGAATAGTACATAGCGGAGATGTGATAATCTCATCCATTGAAGGCTCTCTTAATAGTTGTGCTTTAATAACAGATGAATACGAGGGCGCATTATGTTCAACAGGATTTTATGTACTGAAATCTTCGTTTCTCAATTCTGAAACACTGCTAACATTGTTCAAATCGCAACCCATTCAAAACCTTATGAAAAAAGGTTGCTCTGGAACAATTCTAACAGCTATTGGCAAACCTGAGTTAGAAAAAATTCCTATTCCTCTCATTCGTCAAGAGGTGCAAGAGGAGATAGCAGCTCATGTGCAAAAGAGTTTTGAGTTGCGAAAGGAAGCTATGCAAATGCTTGAAGAAGCCAAACTTACGGTAGAATCCGCAATAAACGGGGGGGGTAAACCGCTCAATTACAGTAAGTTACAAAACAAATCAGATAGAGAGCTGAATTATGCAGTATGGTTACTATTAAGAGAACTTGATATGATTTCTAAAAAAGATCAACATGTAATTTATACTCATAAAAAACTATCAAACAGTTTTGCTATAAGTGGTAGATTGGATGCAGAATATTATCAACCTAAATATGATTACCTATTCAAGGAATTGCAACGATTTGAAACAAGAAAAATAGGACAGATTGCAACGATAAGAAAATCAATTGAGCCAGGAAGTGATGCATATATAGAAGATGGTATTCCATTTATAAGAGTATCTGACCTTTCAAAATCGGGTTTATCTGAAACATCAATATGTTTGGATAAAGTAGCTTTTAAGGATGCACCTCGTCCTCAAAAAGACACTATTTTACTTTCAAAAGATGGAAGTGTAGGTATCGCATACAAAGTAGAAGAACCTCTTGAAGTTATTACTTCAGGGGCAATATTGCACTTGAATGTAATAGATAAAATGGTGCTTCCTGATTATTTGACACTGGTCATTAATTCTATCGTGGTAAAATTACAAGCTGAAAGAGATGCGGGTGGCTCTATTATCCAGCATTGGAAACAATCAGAAATAGAAGAAGTCATTATACCGATTTTACCTATGATTGTTCAACAAGAGATTTCTAATAGAATACAACAAAGTTTCAAGATGAGAAAGGAAAGTTTAATTCTACTTGCAAAAGCGAAACAAATTGTTGAATTATCAATAGAGGGAGGTATGTAAATTCTGACGACACTGTTCAAAATTCTAAATGTGTCATCTTGATACTCCATCACTTAAACCTCTCTCAATTTTCCAATCATACGCCCCATTAGCGACATCGGCAACCTCTTTGTAGGGCTGCCGATGTTTTATTTCATCAAACGACTGTCGGCTGTCCGCATAGTCACACAGCCAAGTCCCAATAGCTTGATGCTGTTCTTTGGACTCGCCATAGTCCTGCATCACGCTCTTGATGTCGGCAGCTTCATCATTGCCAAAGATGGACTTGTATTTGTCCGTACCGTAATGGATTATCGCATCAATGGCTCTCTTGAAAACATCGCTTGCAGCATAAAGCATATCAGCAAGGACAGCCAAAATTTGCTTGCGCAAATCACATGGCCGGTATTTGCGAATCGTCCACCGACACTTTCGGAAAAAAGTGGAAGCTGTTCCATAACTTCGCACCAAGGAAATATGATTTGACTTCGCCGGAAATTCATCTGAAAAAGTAGGTCATTCGCACAGGTTTGAAAATGGAGCGGTACAGAATTGATTCAAGACAAGTGTGCTTCCATACTCAAGCAGTGGGTCGGATAGGGTGAAGGAACATACATCTGCCAGCAGCCAGAGCCGCAAGAGAGAGGCAGGCATACCGATAACGGACAAACGGAAGGGTGTATCAATGTAAAGGCCGGGGATATTTCAGGAAGAATGGTTGTGAAACGGATGCGCTGACGGATACGGTTGGCAGTATGGGTGCGACACAATGGAGGGAAAAGGAAAAGCATTCAGGAAACGGGCGAAAAATCAAGGAAACGATAACGGAAAGGATTCAGCCACAACATTATTACAGATGCCCTGTAGAGACTCCGATTTATATCCGGCACCTTTGAGGTGGCGGTAGATTCGGGTGGGTATAATGTAAGATGCTGTAAACAATCATATTGCAAGTTGAATTTATCTCTCTATTCGGACTTAATGAAACGGATAAATTATGAAAGGCTCAAAGCATCTTATTCCTTAGAAGAGGGTGGGATGAAAGAATATATAAAAATCTAATTACTTAATTACATACGTATATATTTATTTACTTATGTAATTAAGTAATTATGTTACAATGTAACATAATTACTTTTCAATAAACGAGTTCACATTATTTTGGTTATCAGATGAATATTGCTATTTACAAGCCTTAGTATTTCTTCATGATACTGACTATCCTGGTTGAATTTTCCCCTGCATTGTACAACTTTCATTGTATCAAGTGAAAATTCTATAGTCTCAGTCTTCACTCCGTCAACCGTAGCGGAAAGGATAAGGGATTTATCATTCTTGAAGTACTCGTTTGAAAACACACAATGTTTCAGAAATTCTCCTTCCTCAACAAACTCCTTAACACTCTGAAGAACTCTTATCTGAATATTGCCTTCACTGAAAATAAGACCGAAAAATTTTGACTTAGACTTTCTATAAAGTTCCTCATGCTGGATGGCTGTCCTTTTCTTCTCTTTCATCTGCTCCCTTGCTGCTTCTTCATGTCTCTTACGGCTTTGTCTGTCATGTTCCTGATGTAGATTTGACGGACAAACGCAATGAGGATTTGAGGTGTCCTTGCCGAAATGTAGAAGCAATCTGATATAGTCACACCATAGACCTGCATCCGAAATGTTATACTTGTGGCGTATGACAACTCTGATGGCTTTCCATACATCATCCGAAATGCTGTCCTTGTCGGCAAAGTGTTTGAAAAGGGAAATCTGTCCACATTTGAGAAGAGTTTCTTTTCTGTTGTCAGAAAGTATTGCCTTGAAAAACGTATAATGGGAAAGGTCATATGTTTTACCGGTATAGCCGTTTCTTTTGATGTTTTCTGTAACCTTGATTCTTGGATAGGTAGATACTGCATTGATATCATATACAAAGCTGTCCGAACAGCTGCGCAACTCCATTTCACTGCAATAGTTCCAGCTGTCATAGTAGAAGGAACTCATATTTCGTTTGAGAGCCAAAGTATAAGTTTTCCCTTTGGATGTCAACCATCGCTGAACAACTTCCTTTATTGAATATTCTGCCGGTCTGCCTATTCTGAAATCGGCAAAGACTACAAAGTGCCTAATAACTTGGTAGTCCTTGACTGCGGTTATTATGGTATAGTAGCTTTTTAGGTTATATACCTTTGTTCTGTCTGAACGGACTTTGAGCTTTCTTCCACAATGTGGGCAAACAACATGAACAGGAATGTAGGAAAGTGTGTCCTGCCATGTATGCGCACAATCACAACAGGTATAGATGCCTTTCGCCGTTCTCTTGGCGAAAGGTTCAAAACAATGCCTGTAAGCATACTGTTCTTGCCTCTCTGTGATAGGTTTCATTTTCCTTGAAAGTGAAACAATCTCTCTTTGTATCTTGTTGGTAGGTCTCATATCAGAAATCGAATAAGGTTGGTTCTGTGTCTGTCTGGGTTGTTGTAAGCTTAGTCTTTTTACGGTTTTTCATCTTCTGAATTTCTTCTTCCTGATACTGACGGATGGCTTTCTGTCGGGCTTCTGCCTTTTCGTCCTCCGTCAGTTCAACATGATGATTAACCACAACATTGCATTTAATCTCTTTGCCTATGTCGATATGGTCTTCATCGAAGTAATGAATGCATCTGCCGAAAATTTCATCGTCAGAAAAACCGCAACAACCGGTCTTTTGTACCCAGTTAAGCACATAGGTTATACAATCATTGAGGCACTTGTGTGGCTTGTTATAGCTTTGTGCGAATAGTTCGTCATGGGTTGCTTTATTGTCCAAAAATGCCTTAATAGTCTGCTTGAAGTGTTCTGTACCTTTCATAATTATTCTGATTTAAGTTCTTTATAACTGATATTTACCAACTGTATTGCACACAACAGGATTAGCTCCAACAAAATCTGATAGGCAAAATGAATGTTGGGATGTATATACACCGCACTTATAAACATAGCTACTGCACAGATAGCTATTATAATTGAAAAGATGAATTGAACTGCTGCCATACCACTTGAATTTTAATGAGATAAACTTGAATTATTCTTCAGCGAGCTTTAGACCTTTTTTAGAAAGTTTCCTTTCCCTTGTCGTTAGAAATCCGCTGACTTTTTTTATTGGGAATCATTCCCCATCTGAGTTTGAGCCTGTTTTTTACGGCATTTCGAAGTATGGTAAAGTGGAATAAGAAAAGTTTTGGACGAAAAAAATGTTGGGACAGCGAAGCCGTCATCGTTATTTTTTTCAGGACAAAGTCTGAAAGCGTAACTTTTTCATTTCCGCTCGACCAATATACCTTTGCCGTACAAAAAATAAAGGCTCTCAGATGGGAGTAACTGCACTGATATGGGAAGCAGGATATAAAGGGAAAGACCAGGGAAAGGATGGATAAAGAACCGGTTATGCAGGAAACAGACCGAAGAAGGAATAAGCTGTCAGACAAGGCGAAGCTCCGTTTACGGTGCTTCGTACAGGGTAGGCAATGCAGCTGTAGCAGGCACTCATATTAAGTCAATGCGTGTATCAGGTGGGAGATAAAGGTTGTTAAGGCACAGCCTTAGCTCCGTATCGGAGCATGATGCGGATTGGGGTATGTGTGCCTTTCCTTCCCCGGCTCTTGTCTGACTGTGAGCCTGTGAGCAGCCTGTCAAGTGCCAGATAGGGAAGGAATACAGCTGGTACTATAATTGGGTGGTGGGAGTAAGAGAACTGCGTGTACGCAAAAACAAACACCAAGGCTGCGCCTTACATTGTGAAGTCCACATCCTGCCGGTATACGGAGCACATCAGCGTAGCCGTTGTGCCCCAAGATGTCGGCTGGGTGTGGCATGGGCATGCAATGAGTGGAGTGCATGGTCGGAAATGAAGTCTTTGACCATGCTGCGGAACGGATGTTAGCTGCCTCTGTCGGCAGAAGGCCATGCAATAGCCGGCGGAAGACAAAGGCTAACGGACATACCTTGATAGGGTGGTGGGAGTAAGAGAAACGCGTTAGGGATAGAAGAATAAAGCCCACAGGAACGAGGACTTGACACGGATAGCCCGACAGGTTGCTGTAACGCCCCAAAAAGTACAATACAAAAGCCTATACCATTAGACGAGAGGAGTTTAAAGTAATGTATGAAGTATGAAAAGAAGAATCGTACTTCAAAATATCAAACTATTTTGCGCTTAAAATAATGCTATCTCTTTGTTAATCAGATATTTACACCAAAGGTAAAATTTCATTTTGTTAATAATTTCTATATACTATGAAAACGAAAGCAGTAGGTAAAACAGAATCAGCGATTATATCTAAATTTGACAAAAAAGAGAAAAAATATGGCAAGATTAGGATATATGGTAACAGACCTCCCAGGTCATCACATCAATGAAGATGAGCAAAGAATGCAGAAAGAGAACTGCGATAAGATTTACAGGGAAAAATATACCAGAGAAGGTGACACAACAGAACTGAAGAAACTAATGGGGGAATTGGTTCACGGAGACGAAGTTTTCTTTTTATCAATGGCAAATGCCTTCAGAGGAGTAAGAAAGATATGTATGTTTCTGGAATTCAGCAGAATCAGGAAAATAAGAGTAGTGTCTTTAAGGGACAGGATAGACAGCAAAGAAGAGATATTTCAGCCATCAACAGAAAGTGTGCTGAATGCTGTAGGCTCATTGACAGAGGATTCGTTCGCCATCAGAAAAGTAAGGATACTTTCGGAAAGAAAGGATACGGAAAAGACCAGAAACAAACACTTCGAGTTTGTTAACTCACACTAATTACAGTGGAACCAGAACGGATAGATACCATCGGTTGCCTCAAAAATGATTACGTTTTCAAACTCAAGGCCTTTTGCCTTGTGGACTGTGGAGACGGATACCTTTTTATTAAATATGGGTATCGGCAACATTTCGTACAAAAGTAACTCTAAGCCTTATGCAAGGTATCTGCTTTTTCTGATATGCTTTGCCGATTTACCTATAGTGTTGTTATGTACATGATTGTAAATTGTCTGTTCGTATCTTTGAGCCTCGATTAGTTGTTTTGACATAACAACACAAAATTAATCAATTAAGGGTAGACCGATGTCTCTCTTTATTATTTTTTTCGTATTGCTGTCAGAACTCTACTCTAGATGGATGCGCTCGTCGGGACGTGTAGTCCCGCCCCTTGCCGTGCGAGTGCTCCTCAACCGATGAGTTTTTATTAATACGTTGCGTTTCTATTTGGTTTCTTCATATATACGTATTTATTTACTCAAGTTTCTGATTTAGATTTTTTGTGAAATAAAAAGGGCTTTAAGTATCCCATATGTTATGGAAAATGAGTAAATTAGATGTCGCCAAACATAACTACTCAAT
>JAHHQV010000027.1 GCA_020026175.1 Phocaeicola sp.
GTAACCTGAGTGTAACCCAGAACTTCTGGAATAAGATGAAGGTGACATTAGGTGTAGACAACCTATTCAACTACAAACCTAAAACATTGGGGTCAGGATTGACAGCCTTTAATGTTCCAGCTACAGCAGGTACACGTGGTTTTGTACAAGTAGAATTCAAATTGGACCAATTTTTCAAACTGATAAAAAAGAAAAACTGATATGAGAACAATTCAAAAATTAGTAAGTGGATTTGCATTTCTCTTATCTGCCTTACTTCCCACTTCATGCATCCTTGACACAGAATATGATGCTTTACCTTTCGACGGCAAAGTTATGCCACGCATTACAGGCTATAGCGGAGTGTCACAGGATACCAATGACTGGATGTATTTCAATCTGCGAACGGGTGAGATTTTCAATCTAAATTTTGCAGGCGAGAATATAAAAGAAGGAGAACAGAAAGACCGTATGGACTGGGACATTGCCTTCTGCGGTTATCATCTTCGAACTAATGGCGGAACGAGTGGAAAGGGAAAAGGGGCGGTAGCCGACCTCGGTTATGGTAATTACGAAAACTGGACCAGTGTATCTCAGATTCCTTCAGACATTGAATGGATAGAAGATACAGATAAGGACGTATATGTTACTATGTCACAAAAGGACTGGAACAGATACTTGAATGAGAATGGTCTGAGTCTGGACGAGAATCCTTGGTTTGACCCGAATTACGGACCACAACGAACACTGACTTCAGCCAACAAACTGTTCGACAGAGCTATCGTAGTAGCAGGTCCTCCTATGACGCATACACCTTCGTATCACACATATCTGATACGCACAGCTGACGGCGAACATTACTTCAAGATTCAGATTATCAGTTGGTTTAATGAAAAAGTAGAAATCGACGAAACAGGCGGTCAGTTCAGCTATTATGTAGATGAACTGAAATGAGGTATTAAATGTATATAATTGAAATCAAACTTAGAAAATACTAAAAAAATTATGACAGAACAAATGAATGTACAGACTAAAAGACAACGTTACTGGTGGAAAGCAACAGTTTCTTTCCTTATGGTACTATTTACTATGCCTCTTGGCCATGCACTGATGATATTGATGGAACATTTCATGAGCGAAACCACACTCCACTATTCGGCTTTTGCCATGGGATTTGCAGGTATGCTCATGGTTATCCGTGGTGTTTTTGCCAAAGGAGATACACATCAAACCCTGTGGGGATTCTTTGGAGGTCTGCTTTTCTGGACAGGATGGGTGGAATTCCTGTTTATGTATTATGCCAACCGTTTCGGAACAGATCCTCAGTTGGACCCTGTAACCGGCGAAATCATCACTCGTCCCGAATACCTTATTCTACCAGCTTCGTTCGGCTTCTGGATGATGATTATGATAATGTATCTGTTCAGTACAAAGAACGGATGTAACTTCATCAACTGGTGGCAGAGGCTTTTGCTTCGTGACCAGAAGAATATGGTAGCAGCCCGCCCTATGACACGCCACAGCAGTATCATTACGTTTATGGAACTGATGATGATTCTTTGGGGGTCTTACCTCCTGCTCATGTTCTGCTATGATGATGTATTCTTGGGCGTTCATCATCCAGTCACTATCTTCATTGGTGTAGGCTGTCTGGCAGGCTCTTTCTTCATCTTTGCCAAACAGTTACGCATTGCATCTTGGGGAGCCAACATCCGTATGGCAATAGCTACAGTAGTAGTATTCTGGACTCCTGTAGAAATTCTTGGCCGCATGGACTTTTTCAGCGAAATATGGGTAGACCCAATGGGACATAAGACCGAAATGATAAGCATTCTGATAGCTTTTGCCCTGCTAGCCGTCTACCTATGGTGGAACGGTAGAAAGAAAAAGGTGGTTCCAAATAATTAATTTTATAAATTTTATTGATTTTAACACTTACTATTGGCTTGATGGTCAGCAGTAAGCAATTGTTTTTTATGACTTTTATGACATTATACAAATCAGAACAAACATGTAATTTTGTGTTAAAACATAAGCAATATGAGAACAAAAAAGATTTTAGCATTAATCCTGTTTTGTGCATGTTCTATTCTGTCAGTAAAAGCACAATATAGTGTACAGAGTGCATGTGAAAAGATAAGATTCATCAACTTGCCATATGAAGCAGGAAAAAATAATTTAAGAATTCAAAGTGTAGGTATTACAAATCCTAATAATGTAATTCCCGATAAATTATATAAAGATTTTCAGTGCACAGACTACGTTCTAGCTAGTAGTGATCCTGAATTAAACCCTATATTATTGGGTAAGTTTCAAGTACCAAATAGTAATTGGATTATAGGAGCAGTCACATTTGGCGGAGCAACAGATTTACAAACAACATATTTAATTGTAGTAGACAAACAAGGTAATATAAAGAGCGTATTGGAGTCGGAAATACAGTTTGGATTGATTGCAACTAAACAATTCAGAATAACCAGTGATGGTAAAGTGACAATAACTAAACTAGTTCCGACCTCTTCAACATCAGTAAAGTTCTACGATTTTAATCAGATTTCAGCTTACAAAGTTGACGAAACATATTCAATAAATTCATCTGGTATTTTTGTGAAAGAAGGAGAGAAGAAGTATGGTACTAAAAACTATTCAAAATCACAATTAGATACAATGAGCAACGATTTATGGGATTTATAAACGCATTACAAGTATAATTTGTATGACTTAATCAGAAGCGGTATAGATTATTCTATATCGCTTCTGATTTTTATATAAAATGACAGAGCAATGAAAGAATTAAGTATAAATTATTCGTGTGTCGATATTAACTCTGAATCATCCTTGTTCATGATTCTATTTATGCTTATGTATATTTATTCTTTCTATGTTCATCCATATAGGAAAGTTTAAATGGGTTATAAGGAAATACCATTCTCTTCGTGTATAATTTCTAGTGACAATATCACTGAATACATTATTTCTTAAAATCATATTATTCATCAAGTAATATGTAAACTTCAAACGTAAAGTCATTTTCTATATTCAAAGACTTTGAATACATAAACAAAGAGTTTGATTATATAAACAAAGGTTTGGTTTAAAAATATAAAGACTTTATCTACACATTGTGACAAGACGTTTTTATTTTGATGAACATAAATCATTGACTATTTAATGCAAGTATAGTAAATGCTATAATATATAATTTTTATGCCCATAATTATAACAATCAGATTTTTTATTTATACCTTTGTGCGACAACAATGCTATAAATTAACTAAAAAACATAATAAATTATGGTAAAGATAACCAAAGAAGCAGCCTTGCTTTATCACTCGCAAGGCAAGCCAGGTAAAATAGAAGTTATACCGACAAAGCCATATCAGACTCAGAGAGACCTTTCTCTGGCATATTCGCCGGGAGTGGCAGAACCATGCCTTGAAATACAGAATAATCCTGAAACCGCATACGACTATACTGCAAAAGGCAACCTTGTGGCTGTTATATCAAACGGAACTGCCGTACTGGGACTGGGCGACATAGGCGCAATGAGCGGAAAACCCGTAATGGAAGGAAAAGGACTGCTTTTTAAAATTTATGCAGGCATTGACGTATTCGACATTGAAATCAACGAAAAAGACCCTGAAAAATTCATCGAAGCCGTAAAGGCCATAGCTCCTACATTCGGAGGTATTAATCTGGAAGATATAAAGGCACCGGAATGTTTTGAAATAGAAAACAGACTGAAAGCCGAACTTGACATACCCGTGATGCACGACGACCAGCACGGAACTGCCATTATATCAAGCGCAGGACTGCTGAACGCACTGGATGTAGCTGGCAAGAAGATTGAAGATGTAAAGATTGTGGTAAACGGAGCAGGCGCTTCGGCCACTTCGTGTACAAAACTATATATTGCACTTGGCGCACGCCGTGAAAATATACTGATGCTGGACAGCAAGGGAGTGATAACAAGTGACCGCCCTAACCTGACTGAAAACAAGAAATTCTTTGCTACCGACCGCCGGGATGTTCATACTCTTGAAGAAGCCATAAAGGGAGCTGACGTATTTTTGGGACTCTCTAAGGGCAATGTCCTCTCTAAAGACATGGTACGAAGCATGGCAGACAATCCTATAGTGTTTGCATTGGCAAACCCTACTCCGGAAATCTCGTATGAAGATGCCATGAGCGCACGTCCTGATGTACTGATGTCGACAGGACGCTCGGACTATCCTAACCAGATAAACAATGTGATAGGTTTCCCATACATATTCCGTGGAGCACTCGACACAAGAGCCAAAGCTATAAATGAAGAAATGAAACTTGCAGCAGTACATGCCATTGCAGACCTTGCCAAAAAGCCTGTGCCGGATGTAGTGAACGAAGCATATCATGTAAACAGTCTTTCATTTGGTCCTGAATATTTCATTCCGAAACCTGTAGACCCACGACTCATTACCGAGGTTTCAATGGCTGTGGCAAAAGCTGCTATGGAATCGGGAGTGGCACGAAAAAACATTACCAACTGGACTGAATACAAGAACCATCTGCGCGAACTGATGGGACAGGAAAACAAGCTGACCAGACAACTGTATGAAACAGCACGCCGATGCCAGCAAAAGGTAGTATTTGCAGAAGGTACACACCCTAACATGCTGAAAGCTGCCGTAGAAGCAAAATCCGAAGGTATATGCCAGCCTATAATATTGGGAAACAAGGAAAGAATAGAAAAACTTGCAAAAGAACTCGACCTTAATCTTGAAGGTATCGAGATAGTAAGCCTGAGAAGTGACGAAGAAGCGGAAAGAAGAGAAAGATATGCACGCATACTTTGCGAAAAACGTGCACGTGAAGGGGCAAATCTGGCGGAAGCAAACGACAAGATGTTTGAGCGTAACTACTTCGGTATGATGATGGTGGAAACAGGAGAGGCAGATGCTTTCATAACCGGACTTTACACCAAATACAGCAACACCATCAAAGTGGCAAAAGAAGTAATCGGAATACAGGAAGGATACAGCCACTTCGGCACTATGCATATACTCAACTCGAAGAAGGGTACATACTTCATTTCGGACACTTTGATAAACCGTCATCCTGACACTGACACACTTATAGACATTGCACGACTGTCTTCTAAAGCCGTGAAATTCTTCAATCAGGAACCTGTAATGGCTATGCTTTCATACTCCAACTTCGGTTCGGACACAGAAGGTAGCCCTGCCAAAGTTCACCAGGCAGTGGAATACATGCACAATAACTATCCAGAAGTGGCCATAGACGGTGAGATGCAGGTGAAATTTGCCTTGGACGACAAGTTGCGCGACGAGAAATATCCGTTTACAAAACTATTGGGAAAACAGGTCAATACACTGGTATTCCCAAACCTAAGCTCGGCCAATGCAACATACCAGCTCATACAGAATATGAGCGAAACAGAAGTGATAGGCCCCATACAGATGGGACTGAACAAACCTATACACTTCACCGACATTGAAAGCTCTGTACGCGACATAGTGAACATCACAGCCATAGCATGTATAGATGCTATAGTAGACAAGAAGAAAAAGGGATGTTGCATATCTCTATAACAAGCTGACAACGAGGTGACAGGAAACTCTGCTTTACACTGCAATGTGTGGAAAGTGCGGTTTCCTGTCACCTTCATTTTTATAAAACGATTATTTAAATATAACCTTAAAACAAACATGCGCAAACCACTTAGCAACACTCAATGCATCATTCTGGCAATGTTTTGGGTTGCCTTATGCTGTGTAGTGATAACATCGAACACAAAGATAGATGGACCGCTTATAATTACAATATTAATGTCGGGAGCCTTAGTTTTCATACCAATAATAAAGTCAATAAAAAACAGAAAGAAATAAACATTTAACCACCACAAACAAAGAAAATATATAAAAACGTTATATTTTTCATTTTTATCAATCAAAATGTTGCATAAACAAAATATTAGATATACTTTTGTCTCAACAAAAAGAACAAACGTCAGATAACAATCTGTTACAAAAAAATTAATTAAGGAAAAGATTATGAATGCAGCTAAAGTATTGGAAGATTTGAAAAGAAGATTTCCTAATGAACCTGAATATCATCAGGCCGTGGAAGAAGTTTTGGGAACAATCGAAGAAGAATACAACAAGCACCCTGAGTTTGACAAAGTAAACTTGATTGAACGTCTTTGTATTCCGGACCGTGTTTTCCAATTCAGAGTGACATGGATGGACGACAAAGGCAATGTACAGACCAACATGGGTTACCGCATTCAGCACAACAACGCAATAGGACCCTATAAAGGTGGTATCCGATTCCACTCTTCAGTAAACCTTTCTATCCTGAAATTCCTTGCTTTCGAGCAGACATTCAAGAACTCACTGACCACATTGCCTATGGGTGGAGGCAAAGGAGGTTCAGACTTCTCTCCACGTGGAAAATCTAATGCAGAAGTAATGCGTTTCTGCCAGGCTTTCATGCTTGAACTATGGCGCCACATAGGTCCTGAAACAGACGTACCTGCCGGTGATATAGGAGTAGGCGGACGCGAAGTAGGATATATGTTCGGCATGTACAAAAAACTTGCACACGAGTTTACAGGAGTATTAACAGGAAAAGGCCGTGAATTCGGCGGTTCGCTTATACGTCCCGAAGCTACAGGATACGGAAATATATACTTCCTGCTTGAAATGCTCAAGACACGTAATATAGACATCGCCGGAAAGACTTGCTTAGTATCAGGTTCGGGTAACGTTGCACAATACACTGTAGAAAAACTTATCCAACTTGGAGCAAAGGTAGTGACTATGTCCGACTCTGACGGATATATCTATGATCCGGAAGGAATAGACCGTGAAAAACTGGACTACATCATGGAACTGAAAAACATGTATCGTGGACGCATACGTGAATATGCCGAAAAATATGGATGCAAATATGTAGCAGGTGCACGCCCTTGGAACGAAAAGGCAGACATCGCACTACCTTCGGCCACACAAAACGAAATTAGCGGAGACGACGCCAAAGTTCTTGTTGCAAACGGGGTATTTGCCGTATCGGAAGGAGCAAACATGCCATCCACACCAGATGCAATCCGCACATTCCAGGAAGCTAAGATTCTCTATGCTCCAGGAAAGGCTGCCAATGCAGGAGGTGTATCTGTATCAGGTCTTGAAATGACACAGAATTCCATCAAACTGGGCTGGAGTTCTGAAGAAGTGGACGAAAAGCTGAAAAGCATAATGAAAAATATCCATGAAGCATGTGTACAATACGGCACTGAAGAAGACGGATATATCAACTATGTGAAGGGAGCAAACGTAGCTGGATTTATGAAAGTGGCAAAAGCCATGATGGCACAAGGATTAGTATAAATCTAAACACACATATATTTTTTTTCTTTTTAAAAAGATGGTTCATACACTACGAACCATCTTTTTTTGTTTGTCATTATATTCTTATATATTGTTCTTTTCTTTCTACATTCAACATAAACCACAAAAAGTCTTACATCAGAACACTAATATTTTATATTTTAAAATACAGGAACTTATTGGTCTAAGCTTCAAATTGTAGTATCTTTGCAGAAAAAACAAAATGCAAGTATGGAAAAAGACATTCCTAAAATAGACTTACCGGAAGACTGGACTGTAGGGACAGACATCAGCAAGGAACTGTTGGGATTATACAAGAACTACCCCATCCGACTGAAATGTGAGATAGTGGTACTGTGCATGAGCGGAGAAATTGAAGCTTTGATAAACCTCAATCAGATAACAGTGAAACCCTATGATTTAATTACACTGGTGCCTGGTACAATATTCCAGATAAACGACTTGAAAGGAGACCTGAAAATCTACTTTTTAGGTTTCTCTTCCGACTATATAGAAAATAAGGATAAATCTAAATCCATACTGCAAGCTATATACAACACCCTTGGACGTCCACAGATAAGTATCCCCGAAATAGGAGCTAAAACCATGCAGAAGTATTTCGACTTACTTATAGACATCTATAGCAATTACGGAGAAAAACTGAGACCGGAAATAGCCGTAAACATTTTCATCGACATGCACAAGGCAATAAACATGATATACAGGAAAATTTCGTCTATAGAAACTCCTAATATCCCCAAAAGCGAACAGCTGTGTAGGTCTTTTACCCAACTGGTGATGCAGAACTATATGGAAAACAGAAACGTGTCGTGGTATGCCGAAAAACTGGAAATCACACATGCTCACCTCTGTACGATAGTTAAACAAACCACTGGAAGAAATTGTGCAGACATAATTTCCGCCATGGTGATAATGGACGCCAAATCGCAGCTGAAATCAACCCAACTTAGCATACAGCAAATTTCGGACTCACTGAACTTTGCCAACATGTCTTTCTTTGGCAAGTATTTCAAGAGACACACCGGTATGAGCCCGCTGGAATATAGGAACAAAGGATAATCATAAAAGTAAATAACGGATGACTTACCGCATTGACTACTAATGATATTGGATAAAAGAATCCTGTCAAACTCAATACCAAGAGTAATGACAGGATTTTTTCTATATAGACTACCAAATCTCAATGATAAATCTATTGTATCTTTAATACATTAAATTATTCTGCTACAACTGGAGCGATATTTATACCTATTTCCATATCTGATGTCGTATCAATTACGTTAGGCATAGCATTCAAAATCGGTTTCGCTAATCCACCAAAATTAGGTTGAACTTTATTTATCGATTCTATCATTCCATTAACCATATCTTTGTTTTCAAATAAAGGTTTAACATCCTTCAATATAGGCAATAATACATTTTCATCCATAAAGACAGACATTGTACCATTTTCATTATTTCTAACAGTCAAAGTTACTCCGTCTGAAAGTAAAGACTTCAAAGAAGGAAGAATTCCGAAAACTGTTTGAATTATATTAGAATTATTTCCCTCTACACCTGCTATAATCTGTGCTGCATTTATATAGAGAACAATATTACCTTCAGATGTTACAGAATATGTTGCTATATTCATAGGAGAATCTATCCATTCTTCATCTTTTATTGATTTCTTATATTTAGCCTGTATATTACCATCTTCTAAAAATGAAATTTCTCCCAAAATTTCGGGTAAATACTTGTCTACAGTCTTACCTTCTATGTTAATAAATGCCAGTGACATTTTCAAAGCATTTTCAATATCATATTTACCACCCATAAAGTCAAATTCATCTGCTTTCCATGACAATACCAAATTTGAACTTGAAGTGATAACAAATTTACTACCAGCAAAACTATTTTTTGGCATTGTAACAGACAAATCAAGATTCATTTCATCTTTAGTAACCTTTCCTTTATAAGCCACTTTACGTCCAGCTTCATTAAGGTCCTCACCCTCAAATGTAACAACGTCATTTTCAATTTTCAAATCAACATTAATAGTTGTAGTTTTTTCGCCAGGAATAACGCCCGACATGACAGGTGCATCTGAAACATTTTCTCTACCTGCACTCATAATAAGAGGTGCGCCAGACAAAGTAATTACACCTTTAGTAGCATCTGTCTCAGAAGGAGTAAACTCTACTTGTTTACCTAACATAGGCTGACCGCTATAAGTCATTTTAAGACCTTTTACATCATTAAAAGTTGTTTTTTCTATAGGACATACTACTTTAGGAGTATCATCATCACTACATGAAGTAACAAATGTACCTGCCATAAATAGAGCAAAAGCCCCAAAAATCAATGATTTTTTCATGTTCATCTTCTTTTTAATTAAGTATTTATAATAAAAAAAATATTTATCAGAATAACGAATGCAAAGGTAAATGGTTTTTAATATGTAGAAAAGGTCTGTTATTTAGCTTTTTGTTCTATTTTTAATATTTTCATCAAATAAACAATCTATTTTTATTAAAATCTATCCTTTTTTTAATATACAGGATAAATAATAACAATAATACACTATATTTGCAAAAACAATTAATTAATTTAGCATGAAATTAAAAAACATTCTTCATTGCGGTATTGCAATACTTGCGAGCACTTCATGTATACAAGATGAAGCGCTAAATATTGAAGCAGCTATTGACGGATGCACAGGTAATAGTATCCAATTAGCCAGTATCAATCACGATGATAAGAAAATAGACTTATATGTAAATCAAGGAATAAGTCTAGACACATTGCGTATACATTTCGAGCTACCGGAAGGTGCTACAGTAAAACCTGAGAATTTACTAAGTACTGACAATGAACCTATTTTCGATTTCAGCAAAAACATGAAAAGAAACTTCATTGTAACTTCAGAAAACGGGAAAATAGAAACCAAATACGCCCTTGAAGCTATCATAACAAATCTTCCTACTTTTTATGGATTCGAAAATCTATTGGACGGAACAAACAAATATGACATCTTTACAGAAAGACAATTAGATAATGAAGGAGAATTCAGATTCATACAATGGGCCAGTGGAAATCCTGGATTTACAATGACAGGATTAGGCAATACAAGAACTGACTATCCTACTGTACAAGACAATGGAGGAGTAAATGGAGGAAAATGTGTTAAACTTACTACTAAAAAGACAGGTGCTTTTGGAGCAAGCTTTGGAATGCCGATAGCAGCAGGAAATTTATTTATCGGTTCTTTCGATCAAGCCAAAGCTACATTCAAGCCTCTTGAAGCAACAAAATTCGGATTTCCATTCAAAGAAAAACCAATTTCAATGTCAGGATGGTACAAATTCAAAAGCGGTGATGTATTCACTGACAAAAACAACAACGTAATAGAAGGGAAAAAAGATAAATGTGACATCTATGGAATATTATATGAGGTAGATGAAAAAACAAACTTACTCAACGGAAGTAATTCTCTTACATCTCCTAATCTAGTACTTATGGCACGTATATCTCAAGAAGATATAAAAGAGACTAATGAGTGGACTAAATTCAACATTAACTTTGACCAAGTTAAAAATGGAAAAACTTTCAGCTACAACAAAATGAAAGAAGGGAAATACAAACTATCAATTGTATTGTCATCCAGCGTAGAAGGGGCGAATTTCAATGGTGCAGTAGGAAGTACATTATATGTTGATGATATAGAAGTTAAAACCGAAAAAAATTAAATCATGAAAAAGTATTCATTTATAGCAATTATAACAATTATCTTTAACATTGTTCCTTCTTTTGCACAAAAAGACAGAACTGTAGCAATAATTCAATCTGCACTAAAAGGATGGGAATACTCGTTGAAAGCAGGTTTCAATATAGGTGGAACTGCACCTTTACCTCTTCCTGAAGAAATAAGAGAAATAAACAAATACAATCCTGGAATGAATTTTTCTGTTGAAGGTAATGCAACAAAATGGTTCGACAAGGATAAGACATGGGGTATTACAGTTGGTGTAAGACTTGAAAACAAAGGTATGACTACTGATGCAACAACCAAGAACTATGGCATGAAAATTATTACTCCTGAAGGCGGAATGCTTGAAGGGTTATGGACTGGTGGTGTATATACAGAAGTAAAGAACTCATATCTTACATTTCCAATACTAGCCAACTATGCCATAAGCAAAAGATGGAAATTGACAATAGGTCCGTATCTATCATATATGGTCGACAGAAAGTTTTCAGGCTATATATATGAAGGACATTTAAGAACCCCTGATGAACATGGAAGTAAAGTAAGCTTTGCTGGAGACAGCAAGCCTACATATGACTTTACCAATGATATGAGGAGATTTCAATGGGGACTGCAAGCTGGTGGTGAATGGAAGGCTTTCAAACACCTTACTGTACATGCAGACCTAACTTGGGGACTTAATGACATATTCAATAAAGACTTCAAAACAATTACATTTGCAATGTATCCAATATATCTAAATATTGGATGTGGATATAGATTCTAATAGCAAGTAAAATCAAGAAGAAAATATATATCTAAACTCATTTTTTGATATTAAAAATGAGTTTAGGAATTGAATTTCATAAAAAACAAAATAAACGACCGGTATCACTCTTTACAAAAATAGAGTCTGATACGGTCGTTTATTTCGTTGTAATTACAATAATATGTCTTTTAGCTTTATATAACCATCGTCATATAAAATCAGTTTTTCCTACAGCTTTTTAATTTCTTCCTCATTAAGGCCAGTAGCTTTCATTATTATATCAAAAGAAACTCCAAGTTTCTTAAGGTTTCTGGCATTCTCCAGATTTGCTTCTGCACGACCTTCCGCAAGTCCTTCCGCACGTCCTTCCGCACGACCTTCCGCACGACCTTCCGCACGCTCAACATCTATATTATCCCTAAGAATAACTATATTATCCAAATGGCGATAATAAGCCTTCAGTTCATCTTTGCTCATACGTTCCAATTTTAAATGTTGTCTCACTTCTTCAAGGCCTGGGGCTACTGCATTTTCAAGAACCATACCTGTGTTAAGATAGTATATCCATTCTTCTAGTGGTGTTTTTGCCACATTGTTGAAGTCGTTTACCTTCAGAATATAATATTCTGGATAAAGGCTGCTTACTTCATTTACCTTGAATGTCTGTTTTTGAAAAGGTGTTAATTCAAGTATATCACCATCATGTATTCCTCTAAATTCTGTTTTTCCATGATAAACATAATCTTTACCATGCCCCAAAGAGAAATATACGATATTGACACTATATACTTTCCTTACATTATCATAACTTTGACCACGACTTATATACTCGGTTACAAGTTTAGACACTCCGAAAAGCATTCTTTGAAAATAAGCATATTCATTATTGTTCTGAACTTCGATAAGTATTAATTCGCCACGGGAGTCTTCTGCTAAAATATCTACACGATTATATTTATCGTACTCGTCTTCTTGATTACTTTCGCTTTCAAGCAATCTGTGTATCTTTATCTTTTCATTTAAAAGAGTAGTAAGAAGACCTTCAAGGACACCAAAATTAGCCTTATTCCTTAACAGGCGTTTCATCGCCCAATCAAAACGTATATAATTATCTCCCATAACCTTATTTGTTTTAGTATGATGCAAAGATAAGATTATGGGAGATAAATTACAAGTAATCAGTTATTTTATTGCTTTTCAGTCTTGATAGTATACTCTCTTCACTCGCATTGAAATAGAAGTTAGAACTTCGTAAGGTATTGTCCCCAACCATTCGGCCAGTGTAGTTACAGGAAGATGTTCTCCGAATATTTCCACCTTATCACCTTCTTTACAGTCAATATCCGTAACATCTATCATGCATACATCCATACATATGTTTCCTACGTATGGTGCTTTCTGCTCGTTTACAAGGCAATAGCCGTTGCCGTTGCCAAGCTTGCGATTCAAGCCGTCTGCATAGCCAATAGGAATTGCAGCTATTCTTGAATTACGATTCAATGTTCCTTTACGACTATATCCTACCGTTTCTTCCGACCTTACATCGTGTATCTGAAGGATTGTACTCTTCAGAGTAGTAACATTGTTTATTATCTTGCCACTATACGGATCTACACCATATAAGCCCAATCCAAGTCTCACCATTTCGAATTGTGCTCCTGTGTATCTTTCTATACCAGCTGTATTGCAGATATGGCGTATTATTTTATGATTGAATGCCAATTGAAGGGTTTTAGAAGCATGTTCGAACACTTCTATCTGATGATGTGTAAACAAATCGAAGCGAGACTCATCACTTCCTACCAGATGAGAAAAGACAGAACGTGGTATTACGGCCGACTGACGGTGTAACCTTTCTATCAGTTTTTCTATTTGGTCTGGTTCAAAGCCCAAACGGTTCATTCCTGTATTTATCTTTACATGTACAGGGAAGTTGGTAACACCTTCTCTTTCGGCTGCTTTTATCAGTTCTTCTAATATCTTGAAACTATACACTTCGGGTTCCAACCTGTAATCGAACATTGTCTTGAAAGCTGTAAGTTCTGGATTCATAATCATGATAGGACAATGGATTCCTGCTTTACGAAGTTCTGCTCCTTCATCTGCCACTGCCACTGCAAGATAGTCTACACGATGTTCTTCGAGTGTCTTTGCCACTTCACACGAACCCGAACCATAAGCAGAAGCTTTCACCATACACACTATCTTTGTTTCCGGCTTAAGCTTATTACGATAATAATTGAGATTTGACACCATAGAACTTAAGTTCACTTCTAATATAGTTTCATGAACCTTGAGTTCAAGACGGTCGGCTATATCATCAAAATGGAAAACTCTGGCTCCTTTTACCAGCACCACTTCATTTTTCATAGCATCTAGCACTCCCGACTCAAGCAGTTCGGTAGTTTTTGAGAAGAAATATTTCTCAGGAATATCAAAACGTGAAGCATATTCTGAAATCTCAGGCCCCACCCCTATTATCTTATCAACTCCACGGCTTGCCACCAGTTCCGATATCTGACGATACAATAGCTTTCCTGTCTGTCCGCTTTCAAGTATATCCGAAAGTATAAGCGTGCGCTTTCGTCCCTTCTTGTCGTCACGTCGCGACATGAAATCAAGTGCTATGTCGAGTGAAGCAAAATCTGAATTATAGCTGTCGTTAATCAATACACATCCGTTCTTTCCTTCCTTCACCTCAAGCCTCATTGCAACAGGTTCAAGAGTAAGCATTCTTTCTGCTATCTGTTCAGGGGGAATCATCAGATACAAGGCTGCTGCAAGACAGTTTATTGAATTTTCTATAGAAGCGTCATCTATGAAAGGAATGCGATATTCTTTTACGAAGCCAAGATATCGATATTTGATGTCTGTATAATTGTCAGACTTGTTGATGTTTTCTATATATAACGGACGCTCCAAGTCCTTTGTAGACCATGCTATTTCTCTTGCTCCAAACAGAGATTTCGATACACATTTGCTTATAAGTTCATTGTCTCCATTATAGATTATCACATCACAGTCATTAAAGAGTTGAAGTTTCTCCATACATTTGTCCTGCATGGATGTGAAGTTTTCCTGATGTGCACCTCCTATATTTGTTATCACTCCTATGGTAGGACGTATTATAGGACGAAGTTCACTCATTTCGCCCATTTCAGATATACCTGCTTCGAACAATCCCAACTCCGTCTTTTCGTTCATGAGCCATACAGACAGAGGTACACCTATCTGTGAGTTATAACTTCTAGGCGAACGTGTAACTATCTTATAAGGACTTATGATATGATACAACCATTCTTTCACAACAGTCTTACCGTTACTGCCCGTTATGCCTACTACCGGCACATCGAACTTACTACGATGAACTGCTGCAAGCTTCTGAAGAGACTTTAACGGCTTCTGTACCTTCAAGAAATTACAATATTTATAATTAGATATATCCTCCGGAATTTCGCTCACTACATAATTCTTCACTCCACGGTCATATAGTTCCTTTATATATTTATGACCATCGTTACGTTTCGTCTTGAGAGCGAAGAACAGAGTTTCTTCCGGGAAGCATAAAGAACGGCTGTCCGTTAGTATCCAATCTATGCTAGAATCAGTGCTTCCTATACGCTCTGCGTTAATAATCGAGCTTATTTCTTCAATAGTGTTTGGCATAATAATTTTTCTTTTTCGACGTCTAAGTACGGCAATTTTTCTTTTAGTATATCGATTTTTAACAGTATTTGACTTAAAAACTTTCTATATGATTCCGATTCGGGATTAAAAGGTCTGTGATTCAATCCACGCCGTATTTCTTCGCAATGTTTCATTATATCAAGTGTGGCCTTCGAAAAATATGTTTCAGTGAATTTCTCCCATATATATTCTACTGCCAAGTGTGACGGGTGAAACATATCGTCGGCATAAAAACGATAGTCTCTCAGTTCGTCCATCATTATTTCATACGAAGGAAAATAATGGCAACAGTCCATCACGGAACAAATCTTGTCTATTGCCACAAGAAGCACCGACTTGTTTATCTGATTTCCATGCATCCCGTCTTTTGCATGACGTATCGGACTGACCGTAAATATGACATTCAAATCAGGATTTAATTTCTTCAGTGTATTAATCAGTGAAATATAGCTCGATACAATCTCATCTATTTCAAGAAGTTCGCAAGTAAAAAGTCTGCTACTTAGTTTATGACAATTTCCTACTATCCTACCATCCGAACTCCATCTGTACACTCTGGCTGTACCGAATGTAAGTATAAGCCATTTTGCCTTTCTTAAATTATCATATCCTAGTGAAAGTCTGTTATTTATATTATCCAGACACTCTTCTTTTACAGACGAAGAAAAAGAGCCGTGATGCATTATGCTGAACCACTGCCCTCCCGATTGCATAAGTTCGGTTCCGTCATAAAGTCTGTTGCAGGATATTCTCGACAAAGCTTCGTATATAGACATAGGATTATATAGAATGCCAAACGGATTTCTATCGCAGATGAATTTGTTATCCGACAATTTATTCCCTATATTTTCGGCAAAGCAAGAACCCATAAGCATTATTGTATCAGAATGTTTTATTTCATACTGAGACAAAGGCAGTTCTACTGTTGTTATAAGTTGCATAATAGTCTTATTTGTTATTTTTTGATACAAATTTAGCCACTTTATACAGATTTATAGTAATTTTGCATGATAAATGTTTTTATGCATACAGATAATGGAACTACACACTATATATAAATTCCTACAAGAAATAGATAGTCCGGAAGACCTTCGCAAACTTCCTGTAGAAGACATGCCAGAGGTTTGTTCTGAACTCAGAGATATGATTATTGATGAATTGTCGCGTAACCCTGGACATTTCGCATCGAGCCTTGGTGTCATAGAACTTACTGTAGCATTACATTATGTATTCAACACTCCGTACGACAGAATTGTATGGGATGTGGGACATCAGGCTTATGCTCACAAGATACTTACTGGAAGACGTGACAGATTTTCTACCAACAGAAAGCTGAACGGACTTACACCTTTCCCATCGCCTTCGGAAAGCGAATATGACACTTTCACATGCGGACATGCCTCAAACTCTATTTCCGCTGCTTTGGGTATGGCTGTGGCAGCAAGTCTGAAAAAAGAAAAAGACAGACATATAGTAGCTGTAATAGGTGATGGGTCAATGAGTGGAGGTCTGGCTTTTGAGGGCTTGAACAATGCGTCATCTACTCCCAACAATCTTCTTATAATCCTAAACGACAACAATATGGCAATCGACCGCAGTGTAGGAGGCATGAAACAATACCTTCTTAATCTTCACACTTCGGAAGGATATAACAAGATGAGGAACGTAATGTCCAGACAGATGGAGAAATGGGGATTGCTGAATGAGGAAAGAAAAAAATCAATAATACGTTTCAACAACAGCATCAAATCACTAATAGCACAGCAGCAGAATATATTTGAGGGACTTAACATAAGATACTTCGGTCCTATAGACGGCAACGACACATTGGGGCTTATCAAAATCCTGAATGATATAAAAGAGATGAGAGGTCCTAAACTGCTACATATACATACTATAAAGGGAAAAGGATACAAACCTGCCGAAAGAAGTGCTACACTATGGCATGCACCTGGCAAGTTCAACAAAGAAACTGGGGAAAGAATAAAAACTTTTACAGAGGGACTTCCACCATTGTTTCAGGATGTATTCGGAAATACGCTAGTAGAACTTGCCGAAAAGAATGACAAAATAGTGGGTATCACTCCTGCCATGCCTACAGGATGCTCAATGAATATCATGATGAAAGCTATGCCAGACAGAGTTTTCGATGTAGGTATAGCCGAAGGACATGCCGTAACCTTCTCGGCCGGTATGGCAAAAGACGGGATGTTGCCTTTCTGCAACATATACTCATCATTCATGCAGAGAGCATACGACAATGTTATACATGATGTGGCTATACAAAAACTTAATATGGTGATGTGTCTTGACAGAGCTGGACTTGTGGGCGAAGACGGCGCAACACATCATGGAGTATTCGACATTGCTTACATGAGGTCGATACCTAACCTTACCGTTGCAGCGCCTATGGACGAACATGAGTTAAGAAAACTTATGTATACTGCACAACTACAGGATATGGGTCCGTTCGTCATAAGATACCCTAGAGGAAGAGGAGTGCTAACCGACTGGAAATGCGATTTGGAACCAGTGGAAACAGGTAAAGGCAGAATGATCAAGAACGGAACTGACACTGCTGTCATATCTGTAGGGCCGCTGGGATACAAAGCCAAAGAAGCAATAGCAAGAGCCGAAAAAGACCTTAACATAAGTATAGCTCATTATGACCTAAGATTCATTAAACCTCTTGATGAAGAGATGCTGCAATCTATAGCAAACAAATTCGACAAAGTCATGACAATAGAAGACGGAATACTTGCCGGAGGGGCAGGAAGTGCTATCATTGAATTCTTCAACGACAATGGATATAACGTACAAGTAAAACGTATAGGAATAAAAGACAAATTCGTACAACATGGACCTGTAAGCGACCTTTATAGGATATGTGGACTTGACGAAGACGGAATTTATAAAGAGCTTATTAAATTATAATAAAAAAGTAATAAAGTGAAAATTATCATAGCAGGCGCAGGTGCTGTAGGTACTCACCTGGCCAAACTATTATCAGGAGAAAACCAAGACATCATACTTATAGATGAAAATCAGGAAAAACTTGGAAATATGAGTAGTTCTCTCGACTTAATGACTGTAAATGACTCACCTACATCGATAAACTGCCTGAAAGAGGCTGGAGTGGCAGGTGCAGACCTGTTCATCGCAGTAACTCCTGACGAAAGCCGTAACATGACTGCATGTATGCTTGCAAACAATCTTGGTGCAAAAAAAACAGTGGCACGTATAGACAACTACGAATATCTGCTGCCAAAACATAAAGAATTCTTCAATGGACTTGGAGTACATTCTCTTATCTATCCAGAAATGCTTGCTGCAAAAGAAATTGTAGATGCTGTGAGAATGAGCTGGATAAAACAATGGTGGGAATTTGCCGGAGGAGCTCTTATTATGATAGGTGTCAAGATGAGGGAAAACGCTGAAATTCTGAATGTACCGTTCCATAAGCTTGGAGGCAAAGACATACCGTTCCATATAGTTGCTATCAAGAGAGGAAACGAAACCATTATTCCACGAGGAGATGACTATGTGAAACCAAATGACATAGTATACTTCACTACCACAAAGAAATATATACCATATATCAGAAAAATCACTGGCAGAGAACATGAAGCCGACGTAAGAAGTGTAATGATTATGGGAGGAGGACGCATTGCCGTACGCACGGCACAGTATCTGCCCGAATATATGAAAGTAAAGATAATAGAACAAAGTGAAACCAGATGCAACAGGCTGACAGAAGTGGTGGATGACGATGTGATGGTGATTAACGGCGACGGCCGTGATATGGAGCTTCTGATAGAAGAAGGCATAAAGAATACCGAAGCATTTGTAGCCCTCACCGGAAATGCAGAAACTAACATACTTGCCTGTCTGGCTGCAAAACGCATGGGAGTAAGCAAGACTGTAGCAGAAGTGGAAAATATTGACTATATAGGTATGGCAGAAAGCCTTGACATAGGTACGGTCATAAACAAAAAATACATTGCAGCCAGCCACATCTATCAGATGATGCTAAAAGCTGATGTATCTAACGTGAAGTGTCTTACATTTGCAAATGCCGATGTAGCAGAGTTTACAGTAAAGGAAGGATCGCGTATCACCAAAGGACAGATCAAGGACATGGGACTGCCTAAAGGAGCTACCATCGGTGGGCTTATCAGAAACGGTGAAGGTATACTTGTGACAGGTAATACTACAATACAAAAAGAAGATCATGTGGTGGTGTTCTGCCTTGGATCAATGATAAAAAAACTTGAAAAATTTTTCAGCTAATTGCTTTTTTAACACTATAAAAATTCAATTACCAAAAATTAGTTCTACTTTTGTAATCGTTTTCAAAAAAAACAATCAAGTAAAAAGAGTTTTTAGGTATGATACATTGGATAAGAATAATATTATTGGGGGTATTGGCTTTCTTTATTTCCGTTACCGTTAATGGAAAAACTGCCTCTTGTGATATTACTCTTCCTTCAGAAGTTATAGAAGAATATAGCATTGACGAGGATTCGTACCTTTTATCATCCGACATGTTCTATGCTGGACGTACTCTAAGCTATCTTTTGAAATCAAGAAGAATAAACGCCTCAGCAGCCTTTTGTCTGTTGAACACTTTAAGCAAAGACAATCAGAACAATAAACCAATTCTGCCTGCAATAATCACACAACACCATTTTTCATGCATGCCAAAATTTATTACAGGCAGATTTCTTTATATAAATCCTCATTCACGTATTCCTCATCCAAAGAGTTATTATATCTTTGCTTTGAAGAAAATCATCATTTAACCTAGGACAGAACGTCCGTCTTTTTCTTGTGTTATGCAGAAGAAGTGTAAGCGAACACCATTTTTTATTATCTGCATATACACTTGTCATGAAAAAAACAACAGAACTAAAAATAAAGATTTAAAAACTAAAAACTCAAAACATATGTTTTTTATTTTTCTTATCGTAGTAATTCTTACTGCGGTAGCACTCGTCGTAGCAGCAATGACTATAGCCCGACTCGTAGCTCCGCGGTCTTTCAACCCTCAGAAGGGAGAACCATACGAATGTGGTATTCCTACAAGAGGTGACTCATGGGTACAGTTCCGTGCAGGTTACTACCTGTTTGCCATTCTGTTTCTTATGTTCGACATAGAAACAGTATTCCTCTTCCCATGGGCAGTAGTGGTAGCCGAGGTCGGTCCTTATGCCTTGGTCAGTATAACAGTTTTCTTACTTATTTTGGTTTTAGGTCTGGCTTATGCCTGGAAGAAAGGAGCACTTGAATGGAAATAAAAAAAATTACTTCCATACGAAATATGGAATACGAAGACTTCAAGAACAACGATTACTTGGAGCGAATGGTTGAAGAACTTAACCGAGACGGAGCTGGCATCATCCTAAGTACCATAGACGAAGTGATAAACTGGGGACGAAGCAATTCGTTGTGGTCTCTTACTTTTGGTACTAGTTGTTGTGCAATAGAATTCATGTCTTTGGGAGCAGCGCGCTATGACATGGCACGATTCGGATTCGAAGTGACACGTAATTCTCCACGTCAGGCAGACATGATTATGGTGCTTGGTACAATCACCTATCGTATGGCTCCTGTACTGAAACGCCTTTACGACCAGATGGCTGAACCGAAATATGTTGTGGCAGTAGGTGGATGTACAATAAGCGGAGGACCTTTCATCAAGTCTTATCATGTGGTAAACGGCATCGACAAAATTATACCTGTGGATGTATTCATCCCCGGATGTCCTCCACGACCTGAAGCCTTCTTCTATGGCATGATGCAGCTACAGCGCAAGATAAAGGCTGAAAAATTCCTTGGAGGTAAAAACAGAAAAATGAAGAAAAATGAAAATTTAAGTTCGGGAGATAAAGAATGATGGAAGAAATAAAAAGTCAAACAAACCCTGTAGCCGACAATGTAGTTATTGTAAGTACAGACGAACTTGTAAAAAAAACAGAGGAACTGAGAAGCAGAAAGGTTTCTCCTATGGATTACCTGCACGACATAGTGGGTATGGACTGGGGAGAAGAAGGTCTTGGAGCTCTTTACTATATGGAAAGTACTGAAACTGGAGAAAGAACAGTGCTGAAATGTGTTGCCAACGACAGAGAAAACCCTTTTATACCATCTGTTTCACATATCTGGAAAACAGCAGAAATAAAAGAACGCGAAGTGTTCGACTTTTTCGGGGTAAAATTTACAGGCAATCCAGACATGCGACGCCTTTTCTTGCGTGAAGACTGGAAAGGTTATCCTCTACGCAAGGATTACGACATGAATTCCAATCCTCTCAATCTCGACAACGAAGAGAATGCAGATGTCACCGAAGAATATTTCATTACACCTGACGGGAAAATAGAGGGAAAGGAAAACGTGATATTCGGAAAAGAGGAATTTGTGGTAAACATAGGTCCACAGCATCCTTCAACTCACGGAGTATTGCGTATGCGTACTGCTATAGACGGTGAAGTGATATGCAAAATTGACCCTATACTGGGATATATACACCGTGGTATAGAGAAGATAAGCGAACAGATGAACTACCGTCAGACATTGGCCATGACAGACCGTCTGGACTACCTAAGCGCACACCAGAACCGTCATGCGCTATGTATATGTATAGAAAAGGCAGCGGGAATAGAAGTTCCACTACGCGCACAATACATACGTACCATAATGGACGAACTTCAGAGAATAGACTCACACTTACTCTTCTATTCATGCCTTGTAATGGATATGGGAGGACTTACACCTTTCTTCTACGGATTCAGAGAAAGAGAAAAGATCCTTTCAATAATGGAAGATACTACAGGTGGACGATTGATACAGAACTACAATATGATAGGCGGTGTACAAGCCGACATACAGCCTGACTTCTGCAAAAAAGTGAAAGAGTTTATCAAACACCTTAGAAATGTGATAAAAGATTATCATGACATCTTTACCGGAAATATCATTGCTCGCGAAAGACTTATAGGTGTAGGAGTTCTGTCGAAAGAAGATGCCATTTCATTAGGAGCCACAGGTGGTACCGGACGAGCTTCGGGATGGGCTAACGATGTGAGAAAGCGTCATCCTTATGCCATGTACGATAAAGTGGAATTCCGTGAGATAGTTTATCAAGAAGGCGACAGCTTTGCACGATATATGGTACGTATGGACGAGATTATGGAGTCATGCCACATCATTGAACAGCTTATCGACAATATCCCTGAAGGTGATTTTAAGACGAAGACTAAGCCTATAATAAAACTGCCGGAAGGTAATTTCTCTACTTCAGTGGAAAGCAGCCGTGGTGAGTTTGGCGTAATGATAGAAAGTCACGGCGACAAGAGTCCTTACAGACTTCACTACCGTTCTACCGGACTCCCTTTGGTGGATGCTATGGATACCGTATGCCGCGGACAGAAGATAGCCGACCTTATAGCCATAGGCGGTACACTGGATTTCGTCATCCCCGATATTGACAGATAACAAAACAGCTTTCGCATTCAGTTTATCACAGACGCGATTAATCTAATGCAAGAGTATATTTAACACATACAATAAACTATACACAATTATGTTCGACTATTATAATTTAACCCCTCTGCTCAGAAGCATCCATGCCTTTATGTGTGGGATAATGCCCGAATGGCTTGCCATGACTATAGAAGGAATAGCAGTGGGACTATTCATAATGATTATGTATGCAATACTAGCCATAATCCTTATATATATGGAACGTAAGGTCTGTGCAACATTCCAGTGCCGTATCGGTCCCAACCGTGTGGGAGGAAAAGGAGGTTTGCTACAGGTACCTGCCGACGTAATAAAAATCCTTACAAAAGAAATCATCTATCTGAAAGACAATGACAAGTTTCTTTATGGTCTTGCACCTTTTCTGGTAATAACAGCATCAATCCTTACATTCTCATGCTTGCCTTGGAACAAAGGAGGTGAGATTTTACACATGGATATAGGTATATTCTTTGTTTTGGCAGCCTCATCAATAGGTGTGCTTGGTATACTGCTTGCCGGATGGAGCAGCAATAGCAAATACACTCTTATCGGTGCAGTACGAAGCGGAGCCATGATTATCAGCTATGAATTGTCAATAGGCATCAGCGTACTTACCATGGTTATATTGAGCGGTGCCATGGACATTCAGGCTATAGTAAGCAACCAGTCGGACGGATGGAACATTTTCAAGGGACATATACCTGCACTTATGGCTTTTATCATCTATCTTATAGCAGGCAACGCCGAGGCAAACCGTGCGCCTTTCGATCTTGCCGAAGCTGAACAAGAACTTACAGCCGGCTACCATACAGAATACTCTGGTATGCACTTCGGATTTTTCTATCTTGCTGAATACCTCAACCTGTTCATCACGGCAGGTATAGCTGTGACATTATTTCTTGGAGGATGGATGCCTCTGCACATCAGTGGTCTGGATGCCTTCAACGCAATAATGGATTATATTCCAGGAGTTATATGGTTCGTGGGAAAAACATTCTTCATAGTCTTCATCCTTATGTGGATAAGATGGACTTTTCCGCGTCTGCGTATTGACCAGGTACTTATCCTTGAATGGAAATACCTGATGCCTCTATCGCTTTTCGTACTTCTGCTGATGACTGTATGCAAGGTATTCGGTTGGGTATTCTAAACTAAAATTTTAAATGAAATGGGAAACTTCAAAGATTATATAAATGGTTATACCTTCGGAATAAAGAGTCTTATAGTAGGCTTGCGCACTTCTATGAAGGTATTCAGAGAAAAAAACATCACTGAGCAGTATCCGGAAAACCGTCATACCACACTCTACATACCAGAGAGACACAGAGCCATGCTCACAATGCCTCATGACGAAAACGGGAACAACAAGTGCGTGGCTTGCGGACTGTGCCAGATGGAATGCCCTAACGGAACAATCAGGATAACTACCGAGACTAGAGAGACAGAAGAAGGAAAGAAAAAGAAATTCCTCGTAAAGTATGAATACAATCTTGGCTCGTGCATGTTCTGCCAACTATGTGTAAACATCTGCCCACATGATGCAATAAAGTTTACAAACGATTTTGAGAATGCTGTATTTGAGAAAGAAAAACTAGTTCTCACACTTAATAAGAAAAACTAAAAAACAAACGATATGTCACTTTTTGAAATCGCATTTTATGTAGTAGCCATTTGTATTATCGTATTCTCGGTAATGGCAGTCACTACAAGCAGTATATTGCGTTCTGCAACATATCTGCTATTTGTTTTGCTCAGCACAGGAGGCGTATATGCCATATTGGGATATACATTCCTCAGTGCCGTACAGCTGATGGTATATGCCGGAGGTATTATAGTGCTATACGTATTCTCCATACTTCTTACCCGTTCTTCGGGAACCATGAAGTACAGAGTAGGCAAAGGCAAGATGACAAGTGTGCTAATAACCACAATAGTGGGAATGGCCCTTGTAATGTTTATCCTTACAACCAACAATTTTGCCCATAACATCATACCACAAGGCATAGAGCTTCCTGTAAAACAGATAGGACATGCACTGATAGGTACAGAAAAGTACCAGTTTGTGCTTCCGTTCGAAGTTCTGAGTGTATTGCTTCTAGCCTCAATGATAGGTTCTATAATGATAGCAAGAAGAAAAAGATAACTTTTAAAAAAAACGAAAAGTCATGGAAATAGAAATACATGTCATTCATTATCTGATAATAAGCACAGTAATGATGTTTTGCGGAATATATGGTTTCTTTACCAGAAAAAACCTTCTGGCATTGCTTATATCTGCCGAGTTGATGCTGAATGCAACAAACATCAACTTTGCGGTATTCAACAGATACCTGTTTCCCGACCAGCTTGAAGGGCATTTCTTCAGTCTGTTCGGTATAGCAATAGCAGCAGCCGAAACCGCTGTGGCAATAGCTATAATCATCAATGTATATAGAAATATAAACAAAGTTCTTACAGATGACATTTCTGAACTGAAGAACTAAAAAACTGAATAAATATGGATTATACAATATTTATATTGGCTCTGCCTCTCATGAGTTTTCTGCTTCTGGCACTAGCTGGCATGAAAATGTCGCACAAGATGGCAGGAACAATAGGAACACTTTCGCTTGGAACAGTGACGGCTTTGAGCTATATCACCGCTTTCAAGTTCTTCGGTGCGGAACGTATTGACGGCGTTCTTCCTACATCTACGCCTTGGAACTTCCTGTGGTTGCCGTTCACCGAATCACTTCACATTGATATGGGAATCTTTCTCGACCCTATATCAGTGATGATGCTTGTAGTTATATCTACAGTATCACTAATGGTACACATATACTCGTTCGGATATATGAAAGGAGAAAAAGGATTTCAGCGATACTATGCATTCCTTTCACTCTTCACATTTTCTATGTTGGGACTTGTAGTTGCCACAAATATCTTCCAGATGTATGTTTTTTGGGAGCTTGTAGGAGTGTCTTCATATCTGCTAATAGGTTTCTACTACACAAAACCCGAAGCTATAGCTGCATCAAAGAAAGCATTTATAGTGACACGTTTTGCCGACCTCGGATTTCTTATCGGAATACTGATATACGGATATTACATGCAGACTTTCACCTTTACTCCTTCAGAAGAACAATTGATGAAAGCCGGAATGGTACTTCCTTGGGCTTTAGGACTGATGTTTATAGGCGGTGCAGGAAAAAGTGCTATGTTTCCACTCCATATATGGCTGCCAGATGCCATGGAAGGCCCTACTCCCGTTTCGGCACTTATCCATGCAGCTACAATGGTTGTGGCAGGAGTTTATCTAGTAGCCAGGATGTTTCCCCTATTTATCGGATTTGCACCCAACACACTACACATTGTGGCATACGTAGGAGTATTTACAGCATTCTATGCAGCATCTGTAGCATGCGCACAAAGCGACATAAAAAGAGTCCTGGCATTTTCAACAATATCACAGATTGGATTTATGATGGTAGCACTTGGAGTATGTACTGCAACCAACCCTCATGAAGGCGGATTGGGATATATGGCCAGTATGTTCCACTTGTTTACACACGCCATGTTCAAGGCTTTGTTGTTCCTAGGTGCAGGATGTGTGATACATGCTGTTCACAGTAACGAAATGAGTGCTATGGGAGGATTGAGAAAATACATGCCCATAACCCATATTACATTCCTAATTGCATGTCTCGCCATATCAGGTATACCTCCTTTTTCCGGATTCTTCTCTAAAGATGAAATCCTTACGGCATGTTTCAGTTTCAGTCCTGTAATAGGATGGATGATGACAATCATAGCTGGGATGACTTCGTTCTATATGTTCCGTGTATACTATGGTATATTCTGGGGAAAGACAAACGAGAATTATGAGCATCACATTCCACACGAGAGTCCTATAGCAATGACTCTACCTCTGATGATACTTGCAGGTATCACTGTAGTGGCTGGATTCATACCTTTCGGACATTTCGTTTCGTCGAATTCTGAAATTTATGATATACATCTTGACACACAAGTGGCTGTAACAAGCATCATTGTAGCAGTATTGTCAATATGTCTTGCCACATGGATGTATGCACGCCCTACCCAACCTGTAGCCGATATGCTACAAAAGAAATTCAGCTGTCTGCACCGTGCAGCCTACAAGCGTTTCTACATGGACGAACTATGGCTATTCGTTACAAAGAAAGTTATCTTCCGCTGTATATCTACCCCATTGGCTTGGTTCGACCGTCATGTAATAGACCAGTTCATGAACTTCATGGCATGGGCAACAAATGCTGCCGGAGAAACAGCACAGCCTATACAGAGCGGAAAGATACAGAGCTACACAATGTGGTTTCTTGGCGGTATAATAACACTGACCGTAATTCTACTCTTACACTAATGTAAAACTTTAAACAAAAAGACGAATAAAATGAATATTTTAAGTTTCTTCGTTATCATCCCATTGCTGATGTTGTTGTTCCTTTGGTTGTCAAGGAACATCAATCAGGTAAAAGCTGTAATGGTAACAGGTTCTTCACTACTTTTGGGACTTTCCGTGTGGCTCACCATCACATATATAGGCATACGAAACGGTGGTGCAACAGAAGAAATGTTGTTCACCGACAGCATTTCATGGTACAAGCCTCTCAATATATGCTATTCGGTAGGAGTAGACGGAATATCTGTAGTAATGCTTCTGCTTAGTTCTATAATAGTATTTACAGGAACATTTGCATCGTGGAGACTACAGCCTCTTACCAAAGAATACTTCTTATGGTTCACCCTTCTAAGTACAGGTGTGTATGGATTCTTTATTTCTACCGACCTCTTTACAATGTTCATGTTCTATGAAGTAGCCTTGATACCTATGTATCTGCTTATCGGAGTATGGGGAAGCGGACGCAAGGAGTACTCGGCAATGAAGCTTACACTGATGCTTATGGGAGGTTCAGCCTTCCTTCTGATAGGTATTTTAGGCATCTACTATGGTTCGGGTGCAGAGACTATGAACATTCTGGAGATAGTAAACATCAAGATACCTACAGAGTACCAGAGATTGTTCTTCCCACTTATATTCTTAGGATTCGGAGTACTTGGAGCATTGTTCCCTTTCCACACATGGAGTCCTGACGGTCATGCCTCGGCCCCTACTGCAGTATCTATGCTTCATGCAGGGGTGCTGATGAAACTTGGAGGTTACGGATGCTTCAGAATAGCAATGTATCTGATGCCTACGGGTGCTGCTATATGGGGCGACTTCTTTTTGGTTCTGACTACAATTTCTGTGGTATATGGCGCATTCAGTGCAGTAGTACAGACCGACCTGAAGTATATCAATGCCTACTCGTCGGTAAGTCACTGCGGACTGGTATTGTTTGCTCTTCTCATGATGACAAAAGTAAGTACGACCGGAGCCATACTTCAGATGTTGAGCCACGGACTTATGACAGCCCTATTCTTTGCTTTGATTGGTATGATATATGGAAGAACCCACACACGTGACATCCGTCAGCTTAGCGGACTGATGAAGATTATGCCTTTCCTTGCAGTGGGATATGTAATAGCAGGTCTTGCTAATCTTGGTTTGCCGGGATTGAGCGGCTTCGTTGCAGAAATGACAGTTTTTGTAGGTTCGTTCCAAAATCCGGACAACTTCCATCGTATCTGCACCGTTATTGCTACTATGAGTATAGTTATAACTGCTGTATATATACTGAGAGTTGTAGGAAAAATACTATACGGTACATGTACAAATCCAGAACATTTGAAACTGACAGATGCTACATGGGATGAAAGATTCACTGTAATATGTCTGATTATAGCAGTGGCAGGTCTCGGACTTGCACCTTTCTGGGTGAGCAATGTGATAAGCCATAGTGTAGAACCTGTGATAAACGCTATAATAAGATAAAAACCTAAAAAACAAGATAGATATGTTTTCATTAATACAAATGCAGGCAGAAATAAGTCTGGTGGTTTTCATTGTACTGATACTACTGGCAGACTTGATAATGAAAGAGCCTCATCACAAGCAACTGAAAGTGATAGCATGTTCACTTACAGCCTTACAGATTATACTGAATATATTCCCCACTTCGGAAGAACTGTTTGGAGGAATGTATCATTCTACAGAAATCTCGTCTGTAGTAAAAACAATACTTACAGCTGGTACACTACTTGTATTCCTGCAAAGCAGCGAGTGGATTAACGAAAAAGACACTTCACACAAGGCTGGAGAGTTTTATGTAATAACACTGAGTACTCTGCTTGGAATGTACTTTATGGTAAGTGCAGGAAGTTTCATTATGTTCTATGTAGGGCTAGAACTTGCCAGTATTCCTATGGCTTGTCTTGTTACATTCGACAAATGGAAGCACCATAGTGCAGAGGCAGGTGCCAAATTTATCCTTAACTCAATGTTCTCGTCAGGACTTATGCTATACGGATTGTCGCTGCTATACGGTTCGTGCGGTACTACATATTTTGCCGATATGACAAATACACTGAGCGGAACGCATTTGCAGATACTTGCAATGGTGTTCTTCTTTGCTGGACTGGGATTCAAGCTAAGCCTTGTTCCTTTTCATATGTGGACTCCTGATACTTATCAAGGAGCCCCTACAGCCGTAACAGGATACCTTTCTGTCATATCGAAAGGTGCAGCAGCTTTTACACTTATGAATATATTGATGAAAGTTTTCGGCAATATGGCAGAAGAATGGAGTATTATGCTAAGTGTAACAATTGTAGTCACAATAACCATAGCAAACATATTCGCCATTCTGCAAAGCAATATGAAAAGATTCATGGCATACAGCAGTATATCACAGGCAGGATATATAATGCTTGCCGTGCTCGGAGCAAATGCACAAGGCATGACATCACTTATTTATTATGTAACAGTATATATAGTGGCCAATCTGGCAGTATTTGCAGTGATAGGTGCGATAGAAAGACAAAAGGCTTCTCTTCTATTGAAAGAGAACAAAAGACTTACAGAATCGGAAATATACGAAATATCAGTAAGCCGTGATACTTACAACGGACTATACCAAACAAATCCTAGACTTTCGTTTGTAATGACTATAGCTATGTTTTCATTGGCTGGTATTCCTCCGTTTGCCGGATTCTTCTCGAAATTCTTTGTATTTGCATCAGCTTTCGAGGCTGGACACTGGCTGGTAGTATTCCTTGCGCTGATGAATACAGTCATTTCGCTATACTACTATTTGCTGGTAGTGAAAGCCATGTACATAACAAAATGCGACAATCCGTTACCGTCGTTCAACAGTTCTAAATCAGTACGTGCATGTCTGTTTATCTGCCTTATATCAATAATAGTTCTCGGAATTTGCAGTAACGTATATGAACTGATATTCAGATTTGCTTAAGCGGCATTTTTGTATGCAACACACATTTCTGCACACATCAATAAAAATTACAGTCCCTAAAAGTCTTTTCAGATGACTTTTAGGGACTGTAATTTTATTAAAATGTAGCTTAATACAAATAGTCACAACAGATGGCTAATATCAAGTTTGAGACATATCAACCTATCTTCCTAAGTAAAGGAATATCATTCCTATCAAAACGAGAATCAAATCTATAGCCTTACTCTTGAGATTCTTCTCACCAAACATCATTGCTCCGAATATAAACGAAACTATAACACTGCTTCGTCTTACCATAGACACTATTGAAATCATGGAATCTTCCATACTAAGTGCATAGAAATAGACGAAATCGGCAGCCGAAAGGAATATTGATATAAAAATGATACACCAACTCCATCTGAAAGGTGTACCAGTCTTACGTCGCGGCCACCACAAAAACATGATAAGTCCTCCCATAAGGAAAAGCTGATAAACATTATACCATGCCTGTACTGTCATATTGTCGAATCTTTTCATAAGGAACTTGTCATAAAGTCCGCTTATAGCCCCCAAAACAGCAGCAAATACAATGAACCACACCCATTTGTTATGAGAAAATTCTATCCCCTCCTTCTTTCCCGAACGACTGAGCAGAAAAAAAGATATTATGGCAAGTATCACACCAATCCACTGATATACATTAAGACGCTCGCCAAAGATAAGAAGAGCACCTACCAACGTCATCACCGGACGTGTAGCATTTATAGGACCTACGATAGTAAGAGGAAGATGCTTCATTCCGAAATATCCCAATATCCACGAAGACAACACTATGAATGACTTGAGGATGATAAACTTGTGTGCATCCCATCCTGCTTCGGGTACAAAGAACAAACTTCCTTCCAGCATTTCAGGCTTAAAGTAAGATACTACAATAAAAGGAAGAAATATCATACTTGAAAAAAGAATATTAAGTCCTAACACAGGAAGAACGGCATTGTTGACCAAAGATTTCTTCTTGAATACATCATAAAAGCCCAGCAAAGCAGCCGAACAAAAAGCTAAAAACAACCACATCATAAAAATAAAATCAAATGAACAAATCTTCCGAATAGCCTACATCTACCAGAAACAATGCATTACCTGGAACAGAAGAGCCTGCACTACACCTGTTTTTTTCTTCTATCACCTTTCTGAAACCATCGACAGAAAGTCTTCCTCTACCAACTTCGACAAGAGTACCCACAACAGCACGAACCATATTTCTCAAAAAGCGGTCGGCCTGAATAGTAAATACCCACTCTTCTTCGCCACACATGGTCCATTCTGCATGCATAATCTTACAATTATTGGTCTTTACATCTGTATGAAGCTTACTGAAACTTGTAAAGTCTATATAATCGAAAAGTACTGCAGCTGCCTCGTTCATCTTATCGAAATCAAGTTTCTGAAAAACCCTCCATGCATATTTTCTTGTAAACGGGTCCTTGCGCGTAGTAATGTAATATTTATATGTACGATATGTAGCATCGAAACGAGCATGGGCATCATTCCTCACCTTACGCACATTGTATACAGATATATCGGGAGGGAGCAGGCGGTTCAGTTTATCAGTCACACTATCGCAATCCAAATCCCTTTCTATATCAAAATGGGCAATCATAAGACGTGCATGCACTCCGGCATCAGTTCTTCCTGCACCTACCACCTCTATTGTTTCGTCTCTAAGAAATGTAACAAGAGCCTTCTGAAGGGTTTCCTGCACACTTGCCCCATTGGGCTGAATCTGCCATCCATGATAGTTTTCGCCATCATAGGCCAAATATATAAAGTATCTATTCATAAAAAGTTTATCTTGCTGTAATGTGGAAACATCCTTGACGAAGTTCGTATTTAACATAACATTTGTCAGCTTTCTTCAAATCTCTAAGAACCTCGGCTAGAACAAGTTTAAGGGTATCGGGACAGACATCTTGCATAGGTCTACCATCGGGGTCTTCTATCTTGCTGAACCTCTTCCAACTGACATCGAAAGTTGTTCCGTAAAAATGACACGAATTTAAAGACGCATTCCCATTAGAACGTCTCAGCCGTTTGACATCCTCCTTTGTACGTGTTACTGAAGTTACAATTATCTTGTTGGGATTAAGTCCCTTATTCTCCAGAGAATCAAGAAAATTCTCACCTATAGTACTGAGAAGTTCGTCAGCCTTAGGTACAAGATAAGGAACAGAGTGAGTAAGATGATCAACAACATACTTGTCACACGAAACTATTTCCACCAATTTACCTTTTATATGTGATGCATCAGCACGTTTTTCCACAGGTCTGATTCCAATAGCCTTGGCAGAACGAAGCTGTACATCATTTAAATCTCCAAAAGACCTTTTATAACTTACTACTCCTTTGATATTGCGTGGACTGTTCATCTTCATAGACATATCTTTTTCTCCACATGCAGTCATCGTAATGACCGACATAATGCCTAATGCACAGAATGAGCGTGAAACTAAATTCATGATAATGTTTTGTTATTTTGAAATACAAGTACAAAAATACTAATAAACTATGATATAAAATATAATATCTTAAAAATTGATTGCATAACAACAACGAAATTAAATCTTTACAAAATGTTATATTCAATCAATAGTTCGTTAAAAATTAGCCAAGTCTAAGCGACTTTTACACTAAATTAAAGGAGTTCTTTGAAAAGTTTGTCAATAACTTGCATTGAAGACTTTTGCATAAGCCGGGTTAACGGTATAGATGTTCAGTCTG
>JAHHQV010000028.1 GCA_020026175.1 Phocaeicola sp.
ACGACCTTTGGGTTATGAGCCCAACGAGCTACCAACTGCTCCACTCCGCGATGTTTGTTTTATTAATTCGATGCAAAGGTACGTCTTATAATTGTAACTTCCAAATATTTCTTTGAAAAAATGTAGTTAAAACTCTTTTTTGATATAATTTACCATAATCAACCTTTAAGACTTTGTCGTTGTTTTCCTCTCTTTTAAGCGCCTAGGCGTTTGAATCAAAACGATTAGGCGTTTTTAATGAAGCGACTGGTCGCTTAAAAATAATTTATGCCGCCATTTGCAGATTATTTACACAATATGAATATCACATATGGGGTTTCTTTTTTTTAAATAAAAATTTTGAAATAATACGTTGGATTCTAAAAAAAAAACATTACATTTGTGCTATTGATAATTATGGTTTGTATTCTCATTGAGTATATATAAAAAGAAATAGATTATAATAACTTTAATATTAATGCAAAAACTATGAACACAAAACAAATGTATCCAAGGAGTGTAAACTCTCCATGGAAAAAAAGACTGATTCAGTCAGTTCCTCTTGCTTTAGGTTTAACAGCCGGCATCTTTACGGCAAGTGCTTTAAATGCTGCGCCGGTTTCCGAAATTTCAGTTACCCAACAGTCGTCTATAGTAAAAGGTGTTGTTCTGGACGTTAAAGGTGAACCTCTGATAGGTGTGAATGTGCTTGAAAAAGGTACTACCAACGGTGCTATCACAGACTTTGACGGAAAGTTTTCACTGAACATGTCGTCGCCTAATGGCGTACTCGTATTCTCTTATATCGGCTATATAAGCCAGGAGATTAAAGGAGAAAAAGACATGAAGGTGGTGATGAAGGAAGACAGCAAGACACTGGAAGAAGTGGTAGTAGTGGGATACGGAACACAGAAAAAGGCCAACCTTTCAGGTTCGGTAGCTTCTGTTGACAGCGAACAACTTCAAAACAGACCTATCCAGAACGTAAGCAGTGGATTGCAAGGAATGATGCCAGGTGTGACAGTGACAGGAACTAATGGGGCTCCAGGACAAGATGCCGGTAATATACGAGTGCGTGGTATTGGTACACTTAACTCTGCATCACCATATATATTGATTGATGGTGTAGAATCAGAAACCATGAGTGCAGTCGATCCTAATGATATTGCCAGTATTTCTGTATTGAAAGATGCTGCTTCTGCAGCAATATATGGCTCGAAAGCAGCCAATGGTGTAATTTTGATTACAACAAAACGTGGTACAACAGGTAAGCCAAAAATCTCTTATAGTGGTTATGTAAGTATCCAGAATGCTACTAATTTGATAGATCGTATGGATTCTTATGAATATGCAAGTATTTATAATGACTTGTTGAAGAAAGAAGGACAGGCTCCTCGTTTCTCTGACGAAGAAATCCAGAAATTCAAAGATGGTAACGATCCAAAATATCCAAACACAGATTGGTATGATTTGGCTTATAAGACAGGTATCCAGCATCGTCATAACTTAAATATCAATGGTGGTACAGAAAATGTGAAGTATATGGGTTCTCTTGGCTATTTAAACCAGACAGGTGTACTTCCTAATGCAGGGCGTGAACAGTTTAATGCTCGTACTAACTTGGATATGAAGATTACAGACAGATTGACTGCTAAATTGAGCATGTCTTATATCAAGAATGATTATACCGACGCCAGCTCTGCATATTATGGTGGTAGCTCAGATCAGTTGATCCGTCAGTTGAACTTGATTGCTCCTTGGATTGTAAACAAGTATGAAGACGGCACTTATGGTACAATTTCTGACGGTAACCCTATCGCTTGGTTGGATTATGGATTACAGGTTAAACGTGATAACCATAACTTTACAGGTGTAGCTTCTTTAAGCTATAAGATTACAGATTTCTTGACGGCTACAGCTACAGGTTCGTTTGTAAATAATGCACAGGACTACGAATATTTTCAGAAATTCATCCAATACAATCCTAACAAGGCTTCAGAACCAAACTTTGCTCAATGGCAGAATAATACATGGAATCGTACTAACTATGATGCTTTGCTGAACTATGATCAGACATTTGGCAAACATAACATTAAAGGTTTGTTAGGTTGGCATACTGAAAAGTATAACATGAAGAACTTGTATGCTTATCGCCAGAATTTTCCTAATAATGAACTTACTGACATGAATGCAGGTGCTGCCAACTCACAGAAGAACGAAGGCTATACGCGTGAACTGGCCATGGTTTCATGGTTTGCTCGTGTAAACTATGATTTTGCAGGCAAGTACTTGCTGGAAGCTAACATTCGTTCTGATGCTTCTTCACGCTTTGCAAAAGGACATCGTTGGGGTTATTTCCCATCATTTTCTGGTGCATGGCGTATTTCTGAAGAGTCTTTCATGGAAAATACAAAAGGTTGGTTGTCTATGTTGAAAATTCGTGCTTCTTGGGGTCAGTTGGGTAATCAGGATGCGTTGACAGATTACTATCCTGCTTTGAATACTTATAATATCGGTGCAACTTATCCATTTGGTGGTGCATTAAATTCAGGCTATTATCAGAGTGACTATCGATTAAACACTATCTCTTGGGAAAAATCTACTTCTTGGGGTATAGGTGTTGATTTTGGTTTCTTGAACAACAAGATTACCGGTTCATTGGATTACTACAACCGTAAGACAGAAAACATCTTAATGAAGGTAGAAGTTCCTAATGAGTTTGCTTTAAATCCTTACATGGATAACATAGGTTCTATGCGTAATAGTGGTGTCGAATTGAACGTTGCTTATAATGACAAGTGGGGAGACTGGACATTCGGTGTTGCAGCTAACTTTGCTTATAATAAGAACGAAATGTTAGACCTTGGTGGCGTAGATTTTAAACCAAATGGAAACCAACGTCATCAATTGGGTGAGGCATTCAACTCATACTATGTTTATAAAGCAGATGGATTCTTCCAGAGTGACGAAGAAGCTGCTGCATACCAGAAACAATATGGTCGTCCATTCGGTGCTGACTTTAAGGCTGGTGACTTGAAATATGTAGATTTGAATGGAGATGGTAAGTTGACAGGTGATGACCGTTACTTGGCAGGTAGCTCAGAACCATCATATACATTTGGTTTGAACTTGAACGCAAGTTGGAAGAATATTGATCTTTCTTTGATGTTCAATGGTGCAGCCGACGTATATCGCTGGTTTGATGCATACGAAGTATATGGCGCATTTTCAGGTGATGCCGGTCACCCATCAAAAATATGGAGAAAAGCATGGACACCAGAAAACAAGGATGCAGAAATGCCTCGCGCATTTATTGATACAAACTCTCCTAGCTGTCCTCGTAAAGCAGAATCTGACTTCTGGTTGCAGAACACTAGCTATTTACGCTTGAAGAACTTACAGATTGGTTATACCCTTCCTAAGAGTATATTGAGTAACATTGGTATTGATAATGTACGTTTTTATTATTCTGTTGAAAACTTGTTCACTATCGATAGTATGAAAGATAAGATTGACCCAGAAGCTACAAGTTCACGACTATCTTCTTATCCATTGCTTCGTACTCACGCTTTTGGTGTAAATGTATCATTCTAACTTAACCTTTAATTGAAATTTTATGAAAAGTTTTGCAAAATATTTAATGATTGGAACAGCATCTCTGATGACTGTTTCTTGTGAAGATTTTTTGGATACGACTCCTTATGATGCTCTATCCCCTGTCACTACTTGGAAAACTGAACAGGATGCCCAGAAATTTGCCATCGGTTGTTATGACGGATGGGAATCAGGAAACACTCTTTTATATATGGACTGTATGTCTGACTTTGGTTATAATAACTTTCCTTGGGAAGGATTTAAGGATCAGGCTAACGGAAATATGGAAACTAGTAATACAGGGGCTGGATTCTATGATTATAGTATCATACGCCGTTGCAACTCGTTCCTTGAAAATATAGAGAAAGTTCCTTTTGCTAATGAAGCTGATAAGAAGGATTTGATAGCTCAGGTTCGTACTATCCGTGCTTACAAATATTTTGTTATGAACTGGATGTATGGTGGTGTGCCTATCATCGACAATTACCAAAGTGCAGAAGAAGCTCAGGTACCGCGTAAAACAGAAGCTGAAGTTCGTAAGTTTATCGCTGACGAATTGGATGCTGCAATTCCTGACTTGAAGGATGCTCCTGCTGAACGTGGCCGTATCGCTAAAGGTGCTGCTTTGGCTTTGAAAATGCGTGAGGCTTTGTATTATGGCGATTGGGCTGTAGCTAAGGAAAAAGCTCAGCAAATAATGGACTTAGGACAGTATTCTTTGGAATCAGATTACTTGAAATTGTTCCAGGTTGCAGGTCAGAATTCTAAGGAAATAATCTTGGCTGTTCAGTATATTCCTCAAACAAAAGCATTGGGTACTATTGGTCAGATGTATAATAATGCAGATGGCGGATGGTCTTCTATCGTGCCTACACACAATTTGGTTGATACTTACGAAATGAAAAATGGCAAGACTATCGATGAAGCTGATTCTGGATATGACCCAGTTCATCCGTTTAAAGGCCGTGACCCTCGTTTGGCAATGACAATCATTTATCCAGGTGCTGACTACGTGAAGACTGATGGTTCTGTAGCTATATTCAATACTTTGGACAAGCAGATTAATGGTGAAGATAATGCAAACTATATGACTATAGCAAATAATGCTTCTAAAACTGGTCTGACTTGGAATAAGTACTTGTCTCCTATCACTCAATATGCTAATATCTGGGAAACTGAGGCTTGTCCTATCGTATTCCGTTATGCAGAAGTATTGCTTACTTGGGCTGAGGCTGAAAATGAATTGGCTGGTCCTTCTGAAAGTGTATATGATAAATTGAATCAGATTCGTCAGCGTGTTGGTATGCCAAAGGTTGACAAAGCTAAATATGCTACTAAAGATGCTCTCCGTAAGTTGATTCAGCGAGAAAGAGGTGTTGAATTGGCTGGTGAAGGTGTTCGTAGAGCCGACATCTTCCGTTGGGATATTGCAAAGGATGTATTGGAAGGTACTTTGGTGTGCCGTAAAGGTACTGTAAGCATGGATTCTTCTGTAGATCCTGAAATGCGTGCAACTATAGATTTGAACGCTTCTCCTTCGGATGTTAAAATTGAAGAACGTCACTATCAGAAACATCATCGTTACTTGCCTTTGGGACAGGGATTATATGATAAGAATCCGAAATTGGTTCAGAATCCAGGTTATGCTCCTTTTGCTGTTAAATAATTAGTGTTATATATTGGGTGTATAGTTATGGATTCCATTTTATGCACTAGTTGAATTGTAAGAGGGTGTGTCTAAATATTTAAAATTGACAATATTTAGATGCACTCTCTTTGGTATTTTGAAATACATAAAATTATATAGACAAAGCTAACAGATGTTTTTTGTGTAGAACTCTATTTTGATTATTTATACAAAAAGACTTATGCAGTTTTCTTACTTCCAAAAATCTCATTTATATTTGTACAATAATATATAATAATGTATTTTTGCACACACATACGTTGGATGTGCAATATAAACCTAAGATATGACTATAAACAAGACCAAAGCTCAATTGGTAGATGTAGCCCGTCAGCTTTTTGCAAGGAAAGGAGTTGAGGATACTACGATGAATGATATCGCCTTGGCCTCGAAAAAGGGGAGAAGGACTCTTTATACTTATTTCAAGAATAAGGAAGATATTTATATGGCTGTAGTGAAATCGGAAGTTGATATGCTGTATGAACATCTTGATAAGGTTGCATCGAAGGAACTGTCTCCGGAAAAGAAGATTATGGAGCTTATAACTACTCATCTTGAAGCGGCAAAGACCATCGTGTACAGAAACGGTACGTTGAGGGCTGATTTTTTCCGTGATATATGGAAGGTTGAGACAGAAAGGAAGTTTTTTGATATGAAGGAATTGAAACTGTTTCACAAGGTATTGCAGGAAGGAAAGGATGAAGGGGTATTCCGGATAGATGATGTTGATATAACGGCTTCTATTCTTCATTACTGTCTGAAGGGAATAGAAGTGCCTTTTATCCGTGGGCAGATAGCCGACGAACTGGAAGAAAAGGTGGCGTGGACTTATGTGAAGAAGATTGTTTATGGAGCGTTGGGATGTAAGAATGACTAAAGTAACAATTTTTTTAAATAAAATACATTATGGGATTATTAACAGGAAAAACCGCTATTGTTACTGGTGCTGCTCGCGGTATCGGTAAGGCTATAGCTTTGAAATTTGCTTCAGAAGGAGCAAATATCGCATTTACCGATTTGGTAATTGATGAAAACGGTTTGAATACAGAAAAGGAAATTGCAGCTTTGGGCGTTAAGGTGAAAGGCTATGCTTCTAATGCAGCCAGCTTTGAAGATACCGCCAAGGTTGTAGAACAGATTAAGGCGGATTTTGGTTCTATAGATATTCTTGTAAACAACGCAGGTATTACTAAGGACGGACTGATGATGCGTATGAGCGAGGCTCAGTGGGATGCAGTTATTGCTGTAAACTTGAAGTCTGCTTTTAATTTCATACATGCTTGTACTCCTATCATGATGCGTCAGAGAAACGGAAGCATCATCAACATGGCTTCTGTTGTGGGTGTACACGGTAATGCCGGACAGTGTAACTATTCTGCTTCTAAGGCTGGTATGATTGGTCTTGCAAAATCTATCGCTCAGGAACTTGGCTCACGTGGTGTGCGTGCCAATGCTATTGCTCCAGGATTTATCGTCACTGACATGACTGCACAGCTTTCTGAAGAAGTTAAGGCTGAATGGACTAAGAAGATTCCTTTGCGTCGTGGAGGAACTCCTGAAGACGTAGCAAATGCTGCTTTGTATCTTGCTTCTGACTTGTCTTCTTATGTTTCGGGACAGGTTATACAGGTAGATGGTGGTATGAATATGTAATTTTATCATTATCATTAATTATTTTAGCACAGGTTTCATGGTCTGTTTATGTCTTTGTATGTAAGTACAGCCATGAATCCTGTGCTTGTTTATTTAAATTATCTATTATATGACAGTTGTTTACGAGGATAATCATATAATAATAGTAAACAAGACAGCCTCTGAAATTGTACAGGGTGACAAGACTGGTGATATTCCTTTGTCGGAGATGGTGAAGCAGTTTCTGAAAGAAAAATATGCCAAGCCAGGGAATGTTTTTGTTGGTGTGACTCATAGGCTTGACAGACCTGTGAGCGGACTTGTGGTTTTTGCCAAGACAAGCAAGGCTTTGAGTCGCCTGAACGAGATGTTCAGGAATGGTGATGTGGAAAAGACTTATTGGGCTGTGGTGAAGAACAGGCCTGAAAGTGAACAGGGACAGCTTGTAAATTATATGATAAAGAATGAGAAACAGAATAAATCGTATGCCTATGACAAAGAGTTGAAGGGTTCTAAAAAGGCAATACTTAACTATAGGCTGATAGGTCATTCACAGAATTATTTTTTGTTGGAGGTAGACTTACAGACCGGAAGACATCATCAGATAAGATGTCAGTTGGCTAAGATGGGATGTCCTATTAAGGGTGATTTGAAATATGGTTTTCCTCGTTCGAATCCTGATGGAAGTATATGTCTACATTCGCGAAGAGTGAAATTCGTACATCCTGTTTCTAAGGAATTGATAGATGTGGTGGCACCTCTGCCGCAAGGCAATTTGTGGAATGGATTTGATATTGCAGAATGATATAAAAAAAGAAAAAAGAGCATGCTTCACAGCGTGCTCTTTCTTGTTTAACACATAGGCATCTTCATTATCGATTGTAACTTCTTTATAAGTGTAGAATTACAATCTCAAAAATTCAATTCTATGGGGTTGGGTTTTGTGTGTTATGTTTATAGTTTAATTATGTTTTATCTGTTCGTATATATATGGACAAAATGCGTGCCATAAATTCCTTGTTTGTATAATGTACTGATAATCAAGTGTGTGATATTATACGGCATATCTATATGTGTGGATATGTGTGTAGACTGTGTAGAAATATTCCACACTTTATTGTGGAATATTGTAGACTTTCAGTTTGTTGTATAATGTCTTTCTGTCTATACCAAGCAATATGGCTGCTTTTGACTTGTTGTTGCCTGTTTGTTTCAGAGCGTTTAGAATCATCTGCTTTTCGTTTTCTTCTTTGTTTAGTGAATGATGTGAAAATGCATTTTCGTTTTCATCATTCTTGCTTCCATTTGTGAAATCTTCTCCAAGTTCTAGAGTTGTGATGTATTCACCTCTGGCCAATAGGGTAGCTCTTTTCACAATGTTTTTAAGCTGTCTCAGATTTCCGGGCCATCCGAAATTCTGTAGTGCCATACATGCAGGAGCATCAAAACCTATTATGTTTTTTTCAAGCTCTTTGTTGGCTTGGTCAAGAAACAGGTTGGCAAACAGCAATACATCCTCTGGTCTGTCTTTGAGCGAAGGAATACGCAACGTAAATTCATTGAGACGATGGTAAAGGTCTTCTCTGAAGTTTCCTTTGTTTATAGCTTCTTTCAGATTTTCGTTGGTTGCACTTACAAGCCTTACGTCTACATCAATTTCTTTAGTGGAACCTATCCTTCTGATTTTTCTTTCTTGAAGTGCTCTTAGAAGTTGTACTTGGATTTCATAACTGAGGTTTCCTATTTCATCGAGGAATAGTGTTCCTCCGTTTGCTTCTTCAAAAGCTCCTACCTTGTCGTTCAGCGCACCTGTAAACGAGCCTTTTACATGACCGAAAAATTCGGAAGCTGCCAAATCTTTTGGAATAGAGCCGCAATCGATGGCTATGAAGGGTTTTTCGCATCTTTTGCTTAGCTGGTGTATTCTGTGGGCTACGTATTCTTTTCCGGTACCGCTTGCTCCATTTATCAGTACCGACATTTGTGTAGGGGCTACCAGATTGACATAGCTGTATAATTGCTGTGCGCTTTCGCTTTTGCCTTCTATAAAGTTGTTGCTGGAATAACCTACGCTTCTTTCTTTTTCTTTTTTGGCTTTTGATGCAGGTTTGGCATGTTCAGAGGCAGTTGTTGTGGGTGCAGCTGGTTTTGTAGCCTCCGTAGCTTCTTTTATTTTTTTCAGAAGTTCATCGGGCTGTACAGGTTTCTTTATGTAGTCGTCGGCACCTAGCTTCATGGCTGTCACGGCATTCTGGATTTCTCCATAGCTTGTCATCATTATAAAAGGTGTGTTTATTTGCATTTCTCTCATCCATGTGAGTAGCTGCAGACCATCTTGGTCGGGAAGTCTTAGGTCGGATAATACCAGATTGAAATTGTTGGATGTGATAGTTTTTCGTGCTTTGGCGCAATTGCTTGCTGTTTCTACATCATATCCTTTTTTGCTCAACCAAGTTTTAAGCATTGTTGAAAACGTAAGGTCGTCTTCTACTATTAATATTGAAGGAACCATTTCTTTTAATTCTTTTAACTGCTACAAAATTACTATATATATTGGGCTGATATAATTATCTTGAACTTTTTTAATCTATATTTATAATAACGTTAAAGTTGGTATCTTTGTTTATTGTTCGTTTTGCCTCTGTTATTACTCCTTTTGCTGTGGAAATGATTTTTTTTGTGTATTCTTCTGCTTCATCCAGATATTCTTCTGTATTCCTTTTGTTTTCCAGCCATTGCAGTAAAGGCAGTATTTCTGTAGCTTCTATCATGCTGAATGTTGGAAGCATTTTATGTGCAGTGTTGCATAATGTCTTCATGTCTTTGCTGCCTATGGTTGCAGAAAGCTTTTCGATGTTTTTTTCTGTTTCGCATATAAATGTGTTGATAATTTCTTTTGCGGCATCTTCATCATCCATCGAAAATGCAGTAAGAGGGGTGAAGTTGAATGTCTTGTTTGTATTTCTGTTTACGGTTTTGTTGTCATTGTCTCTTTTCTCGTCTTTTTTAATGTTGTTTTTTCTTTTTTCTTTTATGTTTTCAGACAATATTCTGCTAATGTCGTTTTGGTTGAAAGGTTTCTGCAGCATGCCAGAGAAACCTCTGCTCTTGAAATCTTCTTCTGTCATGTCACCTCGTGCAGTTATGGCTACTATAGGTACATTCTGTGCTGTTTCTGAAGTCAGTTTTCTTATTTCGTTCAGGAGTTCAAAACCGTTCATAGCAGGCATCTGTATGTCTGTAAACACAATGTCGAAATGCTCTTCTGTTAAAGATGAGAATATGACTTCAGGGTGCTCGCAACACTTTATGTATGAGTTGGTTTCGCTATTGTTTGATGTGAGTACATTTTTCAGCATTGCTTCTGTAAGCTGCATCTGTATTTTGTCATCGTCTATTATGAGTACTTTTATGCTTTCATTGTTTGTAATGGCAGAAGGCGTTGTTGTATCGGTTGTGTCTTCTTTCTCTTCTTCTATTGGTTTTATAAATGAAGGCAGTGGCATGCTCACATCAAATTTACTTCCGTCGCCGGGAGTGCTTTCAATGTTGATTTTTCCATTTAGAAGTTCGATGAGCTTTAATGTAATGGATAGGCCAAGACCGAAACCTTCTTGTCCTTGAGCGCTGCGAAGTCGGGTAAACTCCTTGAATATTTTTTTCTGTTCTTCGGCTGTCATTCCTATTCCGGTGTCTGTTACGCTGAAAGAGAACTGATTCCCGCTATATGAGGATTTTATTGTTATATCTCCTTCAGAAGTGAACTTTAATGCATTTGAAAGAAGATTTTCAAGTATTTGCCTTATTCGGAAAGGGTCTCCTTCCAATGTAAGATTCTTCTTGAAGTCAGTATCAAGGTGTAGAGAGAGTCCCTTTTGTGTTGCCAGAGGAAGGAAACTGTTGTAAACGTCTTCAAGTAGCTGCTGAGGCTTGAATGATACTGGGTTCAAATCCATTTTTCCTGCTTCAAGACGATGATAGTCAAGAAGTGATGTTACGAGTGCAAGAAGGTGTTGTGCCGAACTTTTCATGTTCGAGAGATAGAACTGCTGTCTCTTGTCGGTAACTAGCCTTACCAGAAGGTCGATATATCCTATAATTGAACCTGCCGGTGCCTTGATGTCGTGCGTTATGGTAAGCATCAGTTTTTCTCTTGCTACCAGAAGGTTTTCTGCATAGTTTTTGGATTTTTCAAGTTCCTTTCTGTAATGGTTGCTGTGCGTAAGGTCTCTCCATATTATCATGAAGAATACAAGAACCATGATAATTGCTATTATGGATATGATTGCCATAGTCCATGCTGCACGCAGGCGTATTTCCTGCTCTTGCATGAGCTTTTTTGTCGAGGCATCTTGCTCGTCTTTTTCTATACTTTCTAATAGCTGGTTTACCCTGTGGCTTAGTTTGCTTCCTGCTATCTTGAGGTTGTTTATCCTGTAAGTAAGTATGCGATGCTCATCCTGCCTTGTCTGGAACACTTTATCCTGGATGCCTGAAAGCATTGTGGCAAGTGTGTCTATAGGGCTGAAGGTATCGTCTATGGTATCGGTGTAGATTTCCTGTATCACATTGTTTACCTCTGTAGAGTCGGCCTTGCCTGGCGAGAAGACGTCGGCTATGCGTTTGAAGAAACTTTTCGGCTCATGCTTTATGGTGTATGAATTGTGGTGTGTCACAATTCTTCTTTTTACGCGTGTCTTGTTTATTATTGAGTCATGCTGATGTAGTAGGCTGTCAAGCTGTTGCCTGTAGATTATGTCGGTAGGAGTTGTCTTCATGGCTTCTACTACGGCCAGCATGTTTTTACTCTTGCTGTTAAGAAGCCTCTGTACGGTGTCAAGTCTTTCTTGTTGGATGGTATCTATAAGCAATGTTCTCAATGTATCGATAGAACGATGCACTTCTCTCATGGCTCTTGAGTATTTTCGGAAGTCATAATTATTGTCTACGCGTAGAGATTGCCCTATCACTTCTGTCTCGTAAAGCTTGCTTATGATATTGTGTGTGGTACGTCTTCGGCTGTAGATGTTTTCTTCCAGCCCGGTAGGTTCTGTGAGCAGTGTCATTTGCTTGTATACATATCCTCCAGAACCTAATAGTAGTACTGTGACGAGAATGTAACCGAATGCTATTTTTGAAGAAGTAGAGAACATTGTCTTGATTATTTATGTTGGGAGGTATTTAAAAAATGTGTCATTTTACGGAATCTGTACCAATACATTAATCCTGCACTTGTAAGTCCGAATGGGAATGCCATCCATACTCCTATGAGTCCCCAGTCGAATACAAAACCGAATATATATCCCACAGGAAGTGATATTACGAAATATGCTATGAAAGCGTATAACATCATAGGCTTTACATCGGCAATACCTCTTAATGCATTGGCATAGTTTATCTGAAGTGCATCGCCAAACTGGTATAGCAAGAATGGTATAATGGTCTGTGCTACCATTATGCTCACAGTCTCGCTGTCGGTAAACCAACCTCCTATATGGTTTCTGAGAAGGAATATAGGTATGGAATTCATTATCAGTAGACAAAGCATGATGTGGAATCCGTATTTTGATGTATTCCTTACGTTATCAGTGTCGTTCTGACCATTGAAGTAGCTTATTCTTATGGCAACGGCTGCTCCCATGCCATAATACATCATGAAGCATACTTGCGATACTGCAATCATTATCTGGTATGATGCCAGCTCCATACTTCCAAGCCATCCTATCATGATTGCACTCAGACTGAATGAAGCTGCCTCCATCCCCATTTGTCCTGCTATTGGCCATCCCAGTTTGTTGAGTTGTACAAAATCATCTTTGTTTATTTTTCCAGTAAAGAATCCTTTTCTGTAAATGGAATATCTTTTTGATGTAAAGAATATTATACAGAATGACACTACCATCAGTATTCTGGAAGTAAGCGTTGATATACCTGCACCTACGATGCCCATCTCCGGCATACCTAACTTGCCATATATCAATATATAGTTTCCTATAATGTTCAATACGTTGCCCGATAGCAGTACCCACATTGAAATTTTTGTATCGGTAATACCGTCGGCAAACTGCTTGAAGCCGTTAAACCATAATACGAACGGGATGGAAATCAGTAATATAAGGAAATATGGTTTGATGTATGGGATAAGTTCTTCCGGTTGCCCCATCTTTTGTATGTTAAGATATAATATAGTCATTGATACACACACAAGCAAGGCTAGTGTGGTGTTTGCCAAAAGACTGTTTTTAAGTGCTTGTCCTGTTTCTGTCTTTTTGCCTTGTCCAAACAGACTCCCTACAATAGGAGTAAGTCCATAAGAGAATCCTGTACTGAAGATAATGGCAAGATTGAACATGTTGTTTACAAAACTGGCAGCTGCCAGTTCTTTTGTACTGTGGTGTCCAATCATCAGTGTATCGGCAAAACCCAATATAATGACTCCAATCTGTCCTATAATAATAGGAATACCAAGTGAAAGTAATTTATGGTAATCTTTTTTAATTATCATTTTGAATAGATTCTTTTCTTTTGTAATAAAGGACACAGCAGTTTTCTCTATTAAAACATTCTTTTGAAGTGTGCAGTATCTGTTCTGCTGTAACGGCTCTATATTTTCCGGTTTCGGTATTGATATCCTCTGCCTTTCCAATGAGTTCGAAGAAGGCGATGTTTGTTGCTACATTCAGATAGTTTATATTGTTGAAAATCTGTTCGCTTTCGTACCTGTTCTTCACCTTTTCCAGTTCATGTTCGTCCACTGGGATGGTTTTCATTTTTTCCAATTCTTCCCAAATGGCTTTTTCTGCTTCTTCAAGGCTTATTCCGTCACATGGCTTGCCGCATATATTGAACAATCCTTCGTCTATACTTCCTGTTATATATGCGTCTATAGAACTGAAAATCTTGTTTTGCTGTACCAGGCTTTGTATCAATCTCGAGGAGCGGCCGTTGCTTAAGATATCCGACATAATGTCGTATGTATGATAGTCTTTGTGCAGCCTGTCACACATGTGGAATGTCATGTAAAGAGTGTCTACAGGTACATTTCTATATACAGCAAGTCTCCTTTCTTCAGTTTGTTTCTCCTCTTTGGGCAATTCCCTTACTTTAACGTCACGTCGTGGTATATCGCCAAACCATTTCTGGGCAAGTCTTATGGTATCTTCCAGCGATATATGTCCGCTTACAGCCAAGATGGCATTGTTTGGAGCATAAAAATGATAGAAAAAATCTTTTACTTGTTGTAATGTGGCATTTTCTATATGGCTTATCTCTTTTCCTATTGTAGGCCATTTGTAAGGGTGTGTCTTATAAGCCATATCACGTATGATATGCGACGAATCGCCATAAGGTTGGTTGAGATTTCTTTGTTTGAATTCTTCTATTACCACATTTCTTTGTACATCAAGGCTTTTTTCATTGAAGTTTAATGATAACATTCGGTCACTTTCCAGCCAAAAACCTATTTCTACATTCTGGTGTGGAAGGGTGATATAATAGTTTGTGATGTCATTGTTTGTCCATGCATTGTTTTCTCCACCTGCATTTTGTACTGGTGTGTCATAGTCGGGGATATTTATTGAACCTCCAAACATGAGATGTTCAAAAAGATGGGCAAATCCGGTATGTTGCGGATGTTCATCTCTGGACCCTACGTTATACAACAGATTGAGGGCGACCATTTGTGTAGAGTCGTCCTCACTGTGTACTATACGCAGGCCGTTTTCAAGAATATAGCGGTTTACGTTTATCATTATTAATGTTTGTTATTCAACTACGTTTGCTTTAATGATACGGATGTCTACTTTCGGACGGTCGGCACGGTTGGTACTTACTTGTTCTATCTTTTCTACTACTTCCATACCGTCTACTACTTCTCCAAAGACAGTATAAGCTCCGTCAAGATGTGGGGCACCCCCTACAGTTGTGTATGCTTGAATCTGTTCTTTTGAATATTTCAGTGCAGGTTCTTTATCGATTATTTCTCTAGCCTGTGCTTCCAATGAATCCTGTAGTGCTAAAAGGCCTTCATTGTCGTTTGCTTTGCGCATCTTGTATATTTCTTTCATATGCTTGCGTGCCAGACCATTGAATACCTCTTCCTGTTTAGCTTCGTTCATATGGTTTTCCATATTTATCATTTGTGCTTCATTAAACTTGCGTCCTGTTACGATATAGAACTGGCAGCCTGATGATGCTCTTTCAGGGTTTACATCATCTCCCTGACGTGCAGCAGCAAGTACCCCTTTCTTATGGAAAAATTTGTCGTTGAATTCTGCAGGAATAGTATATCCTACATCACCATTTCCAAGCATTGTAGTATCGTTGGCTGTTTTGCTTTGTGGGTCACCGGCCTGTATCATGAAGTTCTTTATAACTCTATGGAAGAGAGTACTGTCATAACCCCCTTCTTTAGTAAGCTTTATGAAGTTGTCTCTATGTTTTGGAGTCTCGTTGTAAAGTTTTACGGTGATGTTTCCCATTGTGGTTTCCAAACAAACCAAAGTTTCATTTCCTTTATCCATTTTATAACTTTTTGTATTTCCTCCAGAGCATGCTGCCATAAGGAAAGCTGTTAATAATATAAATAATTTTTTCATATAAGTGTTTTTGTTTTTTCTTTCATCAGAAAGGATATCCTATGGCGAAGTGTATGCCCATACCATCCTTGAATTTAGGGATATTATAATATCCTTTCTTTTCTGTTTCATAAGGTACGTGAAGTGCAATGCCCCAGTCAAGTCTTAGTACTAGAAAATCCATGTCATATCTGATACCGATACCTGTACCAAGTGCCAAACTGTCGAAAAACTTGTTTAGTGTGAACTTTGCTCCTGGTCTTGCTGGGTCTTCCCTCAACAGCCATACATTACCTGCATCAAGGAAAGCCGCTCCGTTCAAGTTTCCGCCTGCAAAGTTAGACAATAATCGGAATCTATACTCAAGATTTGCTTCAAGTTTTATATCTCCAGTCTGGTCTATATACGAATAAGTGTTATCAGTAGCCGGTTTATATCTTCCTGGTCCTATGGAGCGTATGGTGAATGCACGTATACTGTTTGCACCTCCCACATAGAATTGTTCGCTATATGGTGCAATGGTTTTATTACCATAAGCCCATATAATGCCTGCCATAGCTCTGAAAGACAGCTGGTGTTCGTCACTGAAGTATCTTGTGTTTCTTATTTCAGAAGAATATTTCAAGAACTGAGCGAATGGGTTTCCCAAAAGTTCCTTGTTCTTTTCTGAAAATTTATGTCCGAATGCGGCATATATCAAAGACGTAACATTACCCGCAGAGGTAATAGAGTTTTCCCACCAGATTCTGTTTTTCTTCTTCATATATGAATTGTCATATGTAAAAGTATATGTCAATGATGGTATGAACTGGTCGTCAAGACTATAAAACAAAACTGGGTTCTGGTTTGCAATAGAGTCAAATTCAGAAGTCCTTCTTTGAAGAGTGTTGAAACTCAAGTTGATGGGAGTGACTGTATGTTTCATGCTTCGTCTAGGCTGGAAACTATACGAAATATTACCTCCAAATGAAAGCATCTTGAAATATCTTGCTCTGTTCAGCTGTTCTGCATAAACCTTGAAGTTGGTATGCGATGGGAATCTGAAAGGGTCTATCTTGTTTTTAACCCATGGCAGGATAAGCCTGGGAAATTCAAGAGATAATGACGCCCCCAGTTCGTATGAGTTCATTACCGAGCTTTTGCCCTCTACGGTAGAACTGGTCTGCCATTCGTAGGAGCCTTTCAGCTCAAGGTTGAGTGATGCCCCCATACGCATGAAGTTTCTTTTCGACAAGTTGAATTTAGCTCCCGGACCTGTTTGTTTGGTATCTTTTGTAGTCAGGTTGAATGAAAGTTCACTGTCATAAGGGAGGTCGAACATAGAGTTCACTTCAATATCTATTGTATCGGTATTTTCCCTTGGAACATATTTGAATTCGCTGAATTTGAATACTCCAAGTCTTGCCAGTGCCTCTTGAGTATAATCCTGTTTTATTTGAGAGAAAGGTTCTCCGCTTCTATATAAGAATCTTTTTCTCAGCACACCATATTTGATGGCAGTCTTTTTCCCGAAATAGTTTACCTTGAAGTCTATAGCCTTTATAGAGTCGGTAGGCTGTTCTCCGTCGTATCCTATCAGGTTTACAGTAGTATGTCCGATATAGTATCTTGTTTTAGCATTTTCAGGAATATCAGTTCTTGGTATAACCTTTAATGATACATATCCCGAACGTATCAACGTATCGGCAAGAAAAGTTATATATTCGTTTCTTGCAAAGTGATAACCGTTGTTTTTCAGCAAAGTTATTATTCTGGCCTTTTCATCATTTAGCTTTGTCACATCAAAGTTTTCGCCATGTCTGATAAGTTGCGCATTGATGTTCTTTTTTATAATAGAATCGGCATATCCTGAGAAACCTTCGTACATTACAGTATCAATCAGATAAGGTCTTCCCATATCAATATCGTAAGTTATTTTTGCCTTTCTTGGATTCTTTGCATTGTCTATTTTATATGTCACATTTCCGTTGAAGTATCCGTAGTCTTTCAACAGGTTTGTAGCAATTTTTGTTCTGGTATTAGGGTTTACCGAAGACAACAGTACAGGTTCTGCTGCCAGTTTCTTGTAAATCCAGTGGCCGAATCCTTTTTCATATTTCTGGAATCCGTTATATATCCAAAGTCCGAAAGGAAACGGAATTCTATATTGCGAGCTTCCGAAGAAAGAGTTGTTTGGTGCCATGCTAAGTGCAGCTGTAGCCTCCTCTATAGCTTTTACTCCATCATCTTCCGGGTTCTTGTTGTTGATGTTTATATTCTTGATACCCGTATAAAGCACTTCTCCTTCGGGCAGATGTTTTGTTGTAGAACATGAGCCTAAAAGAAATATAGATATTACAACTATGTATAAACTATTTAACCTCATCTTTGTTGCTTTCATTTTTTTCTGTATCTTCTGTCTTAACTTTTTTTCTTCTGAAAATAAACAATTCTCCTAAACGGCTTACTTTTTTTCTCAATATAATACCAGCACCGGTTTCGGTTACTTCTCCTTCAAGGATGTTTGCGTATTTCTTGTCGTGAAACAACTGTATATATCTTGTACCGCTATTGTCAAGTCTGTACTCTATTGATATATTATCGATGAACGATTCGTTTTTAACTGCGGCACTACCTGTCGATATTTTACCTCCTATCACAACCCTGAACCTGTTGTTCCAGAATCGTTTGGCAAACTGGAAGTTGTAATCAGTTCTGGTGTCACCGGTTTCGGTAGCATTGGTAGTTTCCATTCCAAGATTTATGTCGAGTGCATTTTTTGCAAGATTTCCAGCAATCTTGTTAACCTGTCCTTGAAGGAATGAGTTGAGAGTGCTGTTTGCATCCATTTTCCCTTTCGAGTTTTCCGACATATACATTCCTGTAGCAAGCATTGTAATGGCAGTCTTGTTTTTCTCGGAAGGAGACATTGCCGCAAGTTCGTTCTGCATACTTCCATCTTCTGGTGCTTCAAGCGTAAATGCAAATCCTAAGTTTTCAAGTCTGTTTGTAATACTTACTCCCACATCAAAGGTCACCATTCTCTGATTCTGATTTTCCTGTGCCACCGATGCCCTTACTCTTTCGTATGCGTTTATATTCAGGTTAGGGTTCATTACATTTCCCGTCCATTCTATAAAACTGCCTTCTTTTATGTTAAATGTCTTGGCCGATATTATAGGAAGTTCATATTTCATCTTACCGTTAGTAAGCGAATATCTACCGTTCAGCAGCATATTACCGTCAGGTGTATATTGGAATGCAAGGTCACCTCCACCTTCAACGTGCATATAGTTGCTTCCGTCTTCGTTTATATCTACTTTACACTGTACAGCCTGGTCTATATGCAAGTTCATAAGCATATCTATACCAAATACCGAAATAGGGCTTATAGCCTTTTTCTTGGTAGAAGTAGTATCGCTGAAGTTTACAAATGTAACAGTCTCGCTCAGTCGGTCTTCTACAGTGAGTGGCGAATCTTTCAGCACATATGTGAAGTCGCTTGTTCCCAATATATTTGCATTACCTCTAACCGAAATGTTGTTGGTATTGCCTTTGATGCTAGTATCCAAGTCGATATACATTTTGCCGTATACCAGTGATTCCTTACTTTTTTTACCGTTGAAAAGCTCAAAGTTTCTGGCACCCATACGCAGGTTCATATACATGTTTCCCATATTCGAGAAATCAATGTTCCCGTCTATCACATATGGATTCTTTCCCTTTGAGAAAATTCTGTATTTATCAAACACCAGCTTGTTGTTTGTCACCGTAATAGGCTTGTTCTCAAATCTTAGGTTCATCGAAGCCATAGGTATAAATACATTCACATCATCCATATTCAGGCTTCCGTTTATTACCGGACTGGCCGACGAGCCGTTTATTTGCATATTGCCTTCTGCAAAACCCTTTACTCTTGCAAGTTCTTTGGGCGTGAATGCATTTGCTATTTCAAGCGGGAAGTGTATCAAAGCCATATTGGCATCCAGTTTGTCCGAAACATTCACATTGTCTGCCGACAGATACGAACCGCTCATTTCTATAACGGTTTCATTATTCCTGTTTATGTATCCGTCAAGGTGGTGAGCACCGTTTTCTTTAGGCAGATATACAGCACTCATGTTCCAGTCTCCAAGTGGTTGCTTGTTGTATGCCAATTTTTTTAGCCCCGTCTCTATGGCAGCCATAGGAGTTTCGTCTTTGTTTATTACAAGGTGTGCTTCAGCGTTTATATCACCGTCTACATCAGGCATATAAGGTATGATTCTTCTGAATTCACCTATATTCAGATTGTTTATAGCTACAGTAATGTCTTGTGCTACAGTCGAATCTGGTGTTGAGTATATTTTCAGTCCGGTAAGGTTCTTGTCATACAATGAAATGTTTGCATGAATCCTGCCTTTGTCGCTCAAATACATATAATTGTCTTTGTTCAAGAAGAAATTTCTGTACACCAATATAGGATTTTCCGGTATTACGTGCATACTTATTCCATTTTTCTGCAATATACTTTTCAGTCCAATCAAGGCTCCTGTTTCTTTTTTATCGTTTTCATATTTCACCAGAAACTCTATATCGCTGCTTTGTATCTTTCCATTCAATGAAATGTCAAATCCGTCCTGTACTTTTGTTTTGTTTGCTATCACACCTCCTTTCAGAGCAATCATAGAAGGTGCCTGTCTGGAGTCAAAGTATATAGTATCCAGCAGAAGACTGTCTGTACTGAACTTATGCAAATAAGCATATCCGTTGAAACCATCTTTCGATGATGTGGTGAATTTTGTCAATAGCTTGTTGAATCGGATATTTTTTGTTTCAAGAATATTGGCAAATGGATTGTCGTCTTTTGCAGACAATCTCAGCTCCATGTCGGGCATAAGCGACTTTATAGAGTCAAGGTTTATAGACCTTTTCTCCCATTGCTTGGCTGCCAGTTCGCTTATTCTTGTAAAGCTGTCCAGCACCTTGTCCAAGCTGTTGCCTGTTTTCAGAAGCATGGTCATGTCGCCCGAGTTTATATAGCCCATCAGAGAGTCGGGAGCCATAAACACTCCCATATTCAGAGCCTTGGCCGGAATTGTCTTTTGCGGAGTGACGAATCTGATGTTGTTTACAGAAGTCCTTACCACATGGTTGTTGTTCATATCAGTAGATGCATCTGCATCAATTTTTCCGGATATTTTCAGCTTAGAGTCTGATATACCCATTGCATATAGGTCAAACCTCTTGATATTTGTTTCAAGGCTGGCCTTTATCTTTTCCGGCAGGATATTTGCGTTTATTATGGCATCTATATCCATCACATTGTCATTCACCTTCAGTTCGGCCTTTGCATTTTGTTTGTCCATGTTTGCATTGAGCCTAATACCAGAGTAAAAGTTCTTTGCATATTGGAAATGTGAAATAGATGCGTTGGCTTCCAGTTTCGTTTCGGGAGAGAAGAAATCGAAACCCTTGCCTTCGGCCTCAATCTTTGCAGTAAGGTCGAACAGCGAATCGGCAGGCATAAAGTTATGCAGGTTGAATTCATTGATATTCAATTTTGCATAATAAGTTTCTGCTCTTGATAACATTCTTGCCTTCAAGTCTATTTTTCCTGTCCCTTGCGACAAAGTCAATTCGCTGTTGATGCTGTCTTTTACCATGCCGGCATTTCCACTTATAGTAAAGTCGGAAGGTATGATGGTTGTACCCAATATTGACCTTAAGAATCTTGTGTCGGGAAATTCGACATTCATTTTAAATCGGGCTTCAATATTGGTACTGTCCATTGCATTGTTTACATATCCGTCCGATACAAATTTTATATGTTCAGGTATTCCCATGCTCAAGTTTGTGAGGTTCAGCGAGTTCAGACTTCCGTCTATTCCGGCGCGCAACTGTAGTGGCACAGAAGGATAGTCTTTCTTGAATTGCTCAGGAAGGTCTGGCATTAATTTCAGCAAGTCGTTTTTGCCGATATCTGCAATAAGTCTGGCACTGATGCTGCCGTCATTGTTTATTTCCGATATGTTGAAGTTTGCCGTTGCATTAAGCGATATATACGAGTCGAGAGTCTTTATTTCTATACCTGGAATTGAAATTTTTTCATCCGAGGTAAGCAGTTTGCCTTTTGTAGATACGACTTCCAACCCCGAACGCTCCTTCATCAGAAACTTGTTTATGTTTGCCTCAATTCTGTTCCCTTGGTAGTACACAGAGTCCAGTCTGATATTGATGTCGGTAATGTTTATATGAGACGGGTCGAACCCTTTCATAGGTTCAGAGTTTCCTGTATTGTATTCCGCTTTAGAGTTGATAATGTTTAATTTGCTTAACGAATATTCCTCCTTGTGCAGGTCTGCCATAGCATTTTTTATCACAGCCTTACCAAAATACAATTTTGTATCCATGCTGTCAATGGGCATGTCAAGCCTTAGGCTTACATTTTCCATATTAGCCTTTTCCAGCAAAATTTTCCAGTATAGCGGCTCGCTGGCAGTAGTGTCTGTTGCAGTAGTGTCTGTCATACATATATCAATGTCGGCATCTTTTATATCGATGTCGTTTATAGTTGCAGTTTCCGGACTAAGAGCAACTCCATGCGAAGCCAGGGTAAACTTACCTAGTTTGCCTTTCAGTTTCATTCCCTCTATAATGTCTAGGGTATTTACATCTGCATTGTTCAGTTCCAGCGCATCAACTTCCACTTGCTTCTTGAAAAGAGGCTTCATCTGTATCTTTACGGTAAGTTTTTCTACGTTCAATACCGTGTCCTGTTCGTTTACTACAGAAGTGTTGTGTACGACAAGGTCAAGTGGAAAAGATAGACTGATTCTTTCTATATTGATATTCATACCTGTAGCGTCGGAAGCCATATCTGTAGCCTTTCTCACTATGAAATTTTGTATAGGAGGTATATATATCAGAATAGATACTATTATGAATAAAGTAATAGGGATAGCAATAACTATTCCACTCCATTTTATGAACTTTTTCATATCTAATTTTCGTTTTTAATCTTGCGAATATATAAAAAAATAAGCTAAGATGGATATAATTTAGTAAAGAAGTCTTTCTTTTGTTAGAAATATCTATCTTTGTGCAGTTACTAACTTTTAAATATAACTTATGAAACCAACTTTATTTGTATTAGCTGCTGGTATGGGTAGCCGTTACGGTGGTCTTAAGCAGCTAGACGGACTAGGTCCTAACGGTGAAACTATCATGGATTATTCAATATTTGATGCTATTCGTGGCGGTTTCGGAAAAATCGTTTTTGTTATCCGCAAAGATTTCGAAGAAGATTTTCGCAAGATAGTTTTAAGCAAGTATGAAAATCATATCCCTGTAGAGGTGGTATTTCAGGCACTAGACAATCTTCCTGCCGGTTATACTTGTCCTGAAGACCGTGTTAAACCATGGGGAACAAATCATGCTGTGTTGATGGGAAAAGATGTTATCAAAGAACCTTTTGCTGTTATCAATGCCGATGATTTCTACGGAAGAGACAGCTTTGCAGTTTTGGGCAAGTACCTGTCAGAACTTCCTGAAGGATCGGTAAATAAATATAGCATGGTAGGTTTCCGTGTAGGTAACACTTTGTCCGAAAGCGGTTCGGTAGCTCGTGGAGTATGCTCGGCAGATGCCGAAGGTGACTTGGCTACTGTTGTAGAACGTACTGAAATAATGCGTATCAACGGAGTTGTAAGCTACAAGGACGAAAACGGCGAATGGGTAGGTATTGAAGACAATACTCCTGTTTCAATGAATATGTGGGGATTTACTCCTGATTACTTTAAATATTCTGAAGAATACTTTACTGAATTCCTCGATGCTAACAAGGAAAACCTCAAGGCTGAATACTTCATTCCATTGATGGTTAACAAACTTGTTAATGAAAAGACAGCTTCTGTCAAAATTCTTGATACTACATCAAAATGGTTTGGTGTGACTTATGCTGCCGACCGTCAGAGTGTGGTCGACAAGATTCAGACATTGGTTGATGCAGGCGAATACCCTTCTAAATTGTTCTGATTTCTATCATCAATATAATACAGATATTTTAAAGAAACGGATTGCAATTGCCTTTAGCTGTTGTAATCCGTTTTTTTTCCCTTAGGTTATTTTCATAAGAGATATGAATGTAAAATGAAGAAAATAATAAATATAGGACAGACAGAGCAGATAACCATTCTAGGCTATCTGATTAAATGGATAATAATAGGTGCTTTGTCTGGTGCTGCCATAGGTTCTGCATCGGCTTTGCTGCTCGCTTCGCTCAATTGGGCTACAAATTATCGTGAAAGCCATTTGTGGATTATTGCATGTCTGCCTGTTGGTGGTTTTATAATAGGACTGATGTATCACTATTTGGCAGGAACGGCTGCAAAAGGCAATAACTTCCTTATCGAAGAAATTCATTCGTCAAGGAATGTCATACCGTTCAAGATGGCTCCTCTTGTGTATATAGGAACTGTCATCACACACCTTTTCGGAGGGTCGGCAGGACGTGAAGGTACCGGAGTACAGATGGGCGGTGCAATAGCCGACTTCATTTCCAGACTGCTTAAAATGCACCCCTACGACAGGAAGACTATGGTGCAGATAGGTATAGGTGCGGGTTTTGCATCTATTTTTGGCACACCTCTTGCCGGTGCTGTTTTTGCACTTGAGGTGATAGTTGTGGGACGAATGAGATATGATGCAATACTTCCGGTGTTCATATCATCTTTCTTTGCTAATATGGCTTGTCATTATTGGGGTATAGAGCATACGCATTATGTCATTTCACAGACTCCTGAACTGAGCCTACAGACATTGATGGTTGTGTTGGTGGCAAGTATATTTTTCGGATTGGCAGCTACAGCATTTTCGCGTCTTATAGTAGTATGGGGCAATATAGCAAAGAAATATATCAAGTATCCTCCGTTGCGTCCGTTTGTGGGTGGTATATGTATTGCCATCAGTGTCTATGTATTGGGCACTACCAAATATATAGGATTGGGTGTACCTGTTATTGTCAGTTCATTCAGCGAACTGCAGATGTGGTATGATCCTCTTCTGAAAATAATCCTCACAACATTCACCATAGGCTTTGGCTTCAAGGGAGGCGAGGTTACCCCTCTGTTCTTTGTAGGTGCAACATTGGGTAGTGCATTGTCGGTCATATTGCCGTTACACATTTCCATCTTGGCAGGTATAGGCTTTGTGGCAGTCTTTGCCGGAGCTACAAACACCCCCATTGCATGTATGATTATGGGTGTTGAATTGTTTGGAACAGGTTCGGCTGTATATATAGGCATCGCTTGTGTTACGGCATATCTGTTTTCGGGACATACCGGCATATATACAGCTCAGGTTATAGGTACTCCAAAGCATTTGAAATATTGGAAAGGCAGGAAAGGTAAAACAATACGACAGAATTAATGGGGTTATTACTGAAATAGTTTATTTTTGGGGCTTATAATGCAATTCCCCTTTTATGGTTAAATTTATCTTGATATTGTCTTGATTTTTCACTATATTTGTAAACGTTACTTGTAATTGTTAATCAGTTTTATTGATTGCATATACATGTATATACTTTTGTGTAACTTAAAATTATTTGTTATGATGTCAAGAAAGTTTAAAGAAACATTAGAGCACAGGAGGAGCTTTTATCATATAGCCGACTCTTCTCCTGTCTCAGATGAGAACATCAGAGAAATCCTTGAATTTGCATTGAAGCATGTACCTTCTGCCTTCAATTCGCAGTCTACTCGTCTGGTATTATTGTTGGGTGATAATCACAGGAAATTGTGGAATATAACAAAAGATGTCTTGAAAGAAAGGATAGTATCTACTGATGCTTTTTCAAAGACCGAAGCTAAAATAGATACTAGTTTTGCTTCGGGATACGGTACTGTTTTGTTTTGGGAAGACATGTCAATTGTAAGAAAATTGCAGAAAGAATTTCCTACTTATAAAGAACGTTTTCCTATTTGGGCCGAGCAGACTTCAGCTATGCATCAGCTTGTTGTCTGGTCAATGTTGGAAGATGTAGGGTTTGGCGCTTCTTTACAACATTATAATCCTCTTATTGATAAAAAAGTCAGGGAGCAATGGGGAATTAGTGAAGATTGGAATCTTATTGCTCAAATGCCTTTTGGCTCTCCTGTAAAATGCCCTGATTTGAAAGAATATAAAAGTGTTGATGACAGGTTGCTTGTGTTTTGATACAGCGCTTTTGTATAGATTGTTCTTAATTTTTATATTATTAAAAAGGAAATTGATATGAAAACAGTTTTTGATAAAGCAGATTCAAGGGGATTTTTTAATCATGGATGGTTGAAGACTTACCATACTTTTAGCTTTGCTGATTATTATAATCCAGAGAGAATGAATTTTGGAGCATTGAGAGTTTTGAATGATGATACCGTTTCACCTGGTAAGGGGTTTGGACTGCATCCACATAAAAATATGGAAGTTGTTTCAATTCCTTTAAAAGGATATCTGAGACATGGGGATAATATAAATAATGAAAGTACGATTACATCAGGTGATGTACAGGTCATGAGTACTGGAAAAGGAATGTTTCATAGTGAATATAATGCGAGTGTTGATGAAGAACTTAAATTCTTACAAATATGGATAGTACCTAAACTAATGAATACTGAACCATGTTATTTTAACTATAATATACGTCCTTTGTTGAAACATAACGAACTTGTGACTTTTATTTCTCCTGAAAAAAATACCAATTCTGTACAGTTGTTGCAAGATGCATGGTTTTCTATTGGACGTTTTGATACAGGAAAGGCTGTTACATATAAATTGAAGAATAAGAATATGGGTGCTTATATCTTTGTATTGGATGGAAATGTTCGTATACAAAGCTATAATCTTTCTAAACGTGACGGTATGGGCATTTGGGATACGGATGAATTTGGATTGCACTTTGTTTCCGATTCTGAAGTTCTTGTGATTGAAGTACCTATGATATAATATATTGTTTTTTTCTATAACTGTAACTCTGTAAACTTATTAATATTAATAGATTTAAAACCCTGGGTAATTAATGTTATCCAGGGTTTTACTATGCTAAAAAGAATAATTTAACTTGATACTGTTATATATTTTTTTTATCATGAATTATGATAAAATTTACCCGTTGGCGAAATTAAATCAGCGCATATTTAAGTTTGCCAATGGGTTAAGGATGTTTTTTACTATTTAATCCATACAGGATTTTTTATTTTATAACCTGTCTTATATCAGTATTTATATCATGGCTTTGTATAGCTCCTACAATACCTGTACCTCCTTTTATATTTGTATAATGAGGAGATGGTTCTGAAAATCCCCAGTTAATAAGGTTGCCGTTCATGGAATTTTCATCAAAATTAAAGATACCAGTCAGATAATGATAGTATGATTCGGATATAGAATAAAGTATGATTTTTCTGTTTCTTGTTTCTTTACCATCTGTAAACAATGGAGCCCTTTCAATGATTTTAAGTGAATATTTACGTCCGTTGAAGAGATGGTCGTCAAATGAACGTCCTTCATTTCCGTAAATTCCTTTATCTGTTGTAACTCCATCTATTGCAGATTGCTGTTCCAAAAAGACATCATCGTGCGAAAAGTCCAGTGTTTCAGCTGCCAGACCATTATCACTTTCTATACGGATAAAATAAAAGTTTCGTTCTGAAGGATTGTCAGTGAAAGTTATATGATATTTGATTTCATAAGATTTTCCAAAAACTCCGCCTTCGGGAGTCCATATTATTATGTCTGGGTCATCGAACACACGGCCTGACATACGTACTGATTCTATTTTGATAAGTTTAGGTACAATAGCACATCCAGCTGCTTTACCTATGTGGCTATTAGCATTCAGAACTATTGTGTCCCCTTCTGAAGGGCGGAATGATGAAATATACATTTCTGTTTTTTTATCGTAAGGCATGGTTTCAATAAAATCACCATTGACATATAATTCTACTTTTGCATCCGTCAAAAATGGATTACTGTCTCGATGTTCTGTAAAAAAAACAGTTTTCGCTACTTGAGCCATAACTATTGTATCAGGAGATATAATGCTGTTGAGTACTAATGTAGGTTTAGGACGGTACTTTTCCATATCAATGTCTTTATAACATGCTGAAAACATTAAAGTAGACAAGAGCAATACTAATAAATAATTTTCTATTTTCACTTTAATCCTGTTTTAAAAGTTGTAGGTATAAGAAACTGACGGAATTATGGGAAACAATGCAAATTGCCTGAAACGTGGTGACAGATAAGTTCCATTTTCATTTTGCTTCATATTGTTTTTTTCTATCATGATAGGGTTCATACGTGAATATGCATTATAAAGCGATAAATTCCAAATGCCAGTTCTGTTATGTTTTAGTTGTTTATAGATGCTTATTCCTAAATCTAAACGATGATAAGCAGGAAGTCTTACATTGTTCTTGCCTTCATAGAAATTAAGCATCTCCTCATCTTTTCCAGTTGGATAAGAAGGAACCATATCAGTGGGGAATTTGTCTGGATAAGGGTAATTTTCCAGTGAAAGGGTTGTTCTATTTCCTGTCATAAACACCCATCCGGCATTAAGTTCAACCTTCTGTGATATGTTCCATGTTGCAGATAAGGTTATTTTATGCCGATTGTCATATTTTGAAGGGAATCGTTTGCCACAATTCAAGTCCTGAAAAATACGATCACTCCACATAAGACCATATCCTAAAAAACCACTAACCTTACCAAAATCTGCTTCAAGTTGAATATCAATGCCATAAGATTTGCCTTTACCGCTTGTCAATTTATCCTCCCAAGCGCTTTCAGGCATATTTTTATAGTTGTCACGATACTCCAATAGGTTAGACATCTTCTTATAATACGCTTCTGCAGAAAGAGTGTAATGTGTTCCTAAGGTAGTGTAAGCACCGACAGACGTTTGATGTGAAGTCAAAGGAGAAAAATTTTCAGTTATAGGAAGCCAGTAATCTGTAGGCAAAGATATATAATTGTCGCTGACTTGTTGTACAAACTGGCTCATACGTGCATAGCCGACCTTAAAACTTACATCCGGAGATATTATGAAATTGGCAGATATTCTAGGTTCGAATACCGGATATTGTTTCTTGTTGACTTGAAAAAAGGAACCTCTTAAGCCAGCATTAAAACGTAACCATTTTAATGGATATATATTACCTTCCAGAAAACAATTCCATTCATTGGCGTTGACGTTGCCAATCTCATTTCCATTATTCCAATCGGTAGAGTTGGATCTTCTGGACTCATGTATAGGTGAAAAGGAATGGTGAGTATATTGTATTCCTGTTCGAAGGATTATTTCATCTAAAGGTGTAAAAGTCAATAATGCGTCCACGCTAAAATCATTGATGGCATTTCTTGTCTTTTTTCGTGAATAATCATATTCATAATCATCTTTGGAAGGAGTACCTGATGTCGTTTCTGTCATTTGCTTAAATTTAGAAAGATAACGAGTGTAGGATGCCTTCATGTCATATATAAAAAGGGTATTTATCGGATAATGCCATTTCATGGATGTCAATATATTACCCCATCCCAGTCTGTTCTCGTTTTTATGAAGATAATAATTGTTGTCTTCGGCCTTGTCTGTTGAAAATTGATGTTCTCCCATCTTTACATTATCATGACCGTAATAACCCAATAACGACAGACTGCCTAGTTTTCCCAGACGTTGACTTAACTTTAGATTGAAATCAGTGAAATTATAACCTGCTATAGTCTTTTCACCATCATTCTTTTTTGAGGAATTCATAATCGCCAATGCTGGAAATGACACCAATTCTAGCCATGAACGTCTTAGTGCAACAAACAAAGAAGTCTTATTTTTTATTAAAGGACCAGAGAAACTGATATTGGCAGATGTGAGTCCTATAGTTATGCTTTTTTCCCATGATTCATAGCTCCCGCTTTTCATTGATATGTCAGTGACACTTGACAATCTTCCACCGTACCTTGCAGGGAAAGCACATTTATAAAAAGTCAGATTATTGATTGCATCTGCATTATAGGCTGAAAATAGCCCTCCTAAATGATTCATCTGATATATTGGACATCCGTCTATGAGAAATATATTTTCATCATTTTCTCCTCCGCGAACAAACATTCCTGCAAAGCCCTCTGTCCCGGCAGACACTCCTGGCTGTAATTGAAGTGCTTTGATTATATCTGATTCTCCAAAAATAGTAGGGACATTTTTTATGGCATTGTAGTCCATGACAGTCATTCCCATTTGTGAAGTCTTGATCTTGTTTGCTTTATGGCCTATCTTCAATATTTCTTGTAGATTTACGTTGTGCAGAGTGTCTTTAGGCAGAATATTCCCAAGAACAATAATAGGGAAAAAGAACAAACTTGTAAAAACGATATAATATTTCATTTGTATCAAAAGAAAATGTTGCACATGGTGTATGGTCTATATTCATTCATGTGCAACATCAAATATAATTTTACTTAACCAACAATTCTAAGTGCAATTCTCCCATTATAATATATCCAGAATATTCGAAACGTAATGAACTGCCAACAGTCTTATTTCCTGAAAACTCCAATTGTTTATAATCGTCCTTTACAACTTCCTTTAGCTGTATATCCTCTATTTCTATGGAAGGGAAATCCTCAAAAAACTCAATTAATTTCATGTAGCCTTTTTTATTGGAGGATAAACGAAAAGTTACCGAAGATTTACTTGATACTGATGTTTTGTCTATAGTCGCAGATAATTCGTTTTCATCATTGCCTGGAGAATAATTACCATCAAGGTAACTTGTCATTTCTATACCATTACCTACTTCGTCATTTTTGCAAGATGACATAAAACCGATTAATCCAAAAAATAGGATTGATATCAAAAAATAGGATCTCATAAATATTGTCTTTTTAAATTAGTATTTATTGAAAGTTTGTCTATAAATTCCTGAAAAAAGACAAAACAAAGAGTCGAAGGAATTTATAGACCTTTTTTGAATTATTTATATTGGTCTGTGAGGATTAATATGACCATTTTCAATATTATTTACGGTTATAATTCTAAAAACACAAGAAGAAATCTTATCATTCCATCCTATATTTTTAAGTTTATAGTCCTGATGAGATGCAGTCTCTGGCTTGTTTATGTCCTGATTAGGAGAGTAAGTTGCTACACAATAAAGTATTTTACCTTTGTAATTAGAATCTTCATACCCTATTAAACATGTGCGTAATTCACTACCTTTTACGGAAGTAGATGGATGAGAATAAGATGGACGATAATATTTGTTAGGTTCCAAAAAATTGAAAATTCTAATAGCTGAAGTTTTATCATTGAATCCAGCATATGCTTTTAAATTGGGAATCATTGGGTAGTAGTCATAATCTATGTCCAAAATGACTGTTCTATCTTTAAAACCGGTATCATCATACATAATTGCTCTACCTGCTTTAGGTTCAAGGTTATTCACACGAGAGTTTACATTATTGTTTTCTATACTTTGTTCATTAAAGAATTGCATGTTTTTGTTTTTTATTAACTCCTTTTCTGAGGAAAAAAACTCTACAACGTCATTCCCTTTTTCGTCTTGAGAATAGAAAATTGATAATTCAGGTATTTTAGAGATTGTGTTTTTGTAAAGAGTATTGAATTCTTCGTCTAAATAGATTAAGGAATCATTTTCAAATTTACAAGAAACATGAAAAGTTTGTCCTTCAAATTTAATTGTTTGTTTAAATATTTCTTTATTGCTTTCTGTCAATTCTTGTTTTGATAGAATATTGTCTTCATTATTACATGAAGTCAATAGTCCGGCCAAAACATAACTTATCCCACCCAATAAAATTTTTACTTTCATATTATTTGTTTGTTAAAAAGGTTAGAATCCTATTCTAAAGTATATTCGTTTTTCAGAGTGTTTAGGAACGGGACTATACCTGGTTGGAAAAAGATTTTCCTTGGCCACAAAATCAATTTCCTTGTGTTCAACATAGGCCAAGTGTACTTTGCAGTATTACTTAGAGTATTATGCTAAGTACATGATTTTATTATAATGTGATACCCTTTTTGAATGTATTTTTAGGAACAATCAATAGGATGCCATACTTGTTTAATATAGTGCACTATTAATTTCAAGCGTTGCAAAAATAATATTAATTATTTTATTTAAGTCTGTTCTTAATGTTAAAAAAAGAAAAAATAGAGGTTTGCTTATGGGAGCTGTAGCTGTTTCAGTATTTGTTTCATTAGTGGCTATTGTAGATTTTATTTACTTTAGCTATCAAGAAAAAAGGAAACTCATAAAACAAAAAGATTATTAACTAGGGTGTCCAGTTCTACGTTCCTAAAAATGTAGTATCAAACGCCCTTGTTATTGTTAATATAATGCTCTGATATTAATGCTTTAATAAGCAAAATAGCTCTTTGAAAAGTTGCTCAATTCATTGATGTTTAGTAAATTAGTAGGAAATTAAATAGCTAAGAACAATAAAAAAGTCAGATTCAAAATCTAATAAAGAAACCCTGGAAGAGGAAGTAAAACGTCTTCGTAAAGAAAATTCAAAACTTAAATCTCAGAAAGCAGCCAAGGAAGCTAAGCTTAAAGAAGCGAGAAAGGAACTTAAAAAAAAAGACGTAAAGACCGTGACTGTGACCGAAGAACAAATGAAATTGTTATCGACCCTATTCCCGGACATAGATACTCTCTTCTGATTGTTCAACTTTGTGTATTGATCTACATTCGAACCAACTGCGGTCTTCGTACTGTTGTGAAGATACTTGAGATCTTTAACGAAGTACTCGAAGGAAAATGCGGAAAGGTCCCATGCTATAATACCGTAGAGAATTGGATGAAGAAACTTGGGTTATCCACTTATGAAAATGACAACAAACCTACGGATAAAAAGTTTGCCTATGTCATTGACGAAAGCATAATGGTTAATCGGGAGAAACTTCTTCTAATCCTGGGAGTTCCTGCTGAGCATCCCGGACATCCTCTTAAGCATGAGAATGTTACGGTTGTCAGTATGAAACCCGGCGGTTCCTTTAAAGGAGACGACATCAAGCAGGAGGTTGAAAAGTCCATTCAAGAGAATGGGGCTAAACCTGAATATGAAATCAGTTTAACGGGTATACTTATTTCAAGCGCCTAAGCGTTGTTGTCAAAGCGACTGGTCGTTTTGCTTCAAACGCTTAGGCGTTTTTTTTAAACGCCTGGGGTCTATATTTTACCTTCTTTTCACCAGAAAAGTTTCTTTTATGCCCAATGATTTCCCCGAAGGTATACATTTCTTTTCCTGTCTTATTATATATAATATTGTGTATGTTTTTTGGTCTTGAAATCATGTTTTAAATCAGTGTTTTTAAACACGGTTGATAATCAATGTATTAAGTAAAAAATGTGATTTTTTTGAAAAATTCTTTTGCATAAGTGTTGCATAAATGAAAAAAGTCTGTACCTTTGCATCCGCTTTCGAGAGGGAAAGTGATTACAAC
>JAHHQV010000029.1 GCA_020026175.1 Phocaeicola sp.
AGAAGATGCCATTCAGAAAAATCAAAATAGAAAAAAGTTTGTAGTACACAGAGATACAAATGGAAATTATAAAATGCTGAGTAGCAAAGAAATGCACAAATTTACTATCAAACTTGGGTTAAATAGACATACAGTGTCGGGACAAATAACATATTATTTGTTTTTAGAATTTGTAGTTATCCAAATATTTTTTTGTATTCACTTTCAAAATTAGGTGTAAATACACCTTTCCCTAAATTTGTTTCAATATCTTCTTTGGTCCAGAAACGTCCTCCATCAAGTTCGTCACTTAGTTGGATTTCACCATCGTATACAGTCTTGTGGGCAAAGACAAGTTCCTTTTCCCTGTCAGATTCAAATACATAGTGTGTCATTGATTTTGGTGTAAAATCTTCTATACCCAATTCCTCTTTTGCTTCACGTTTTAAAGCTATTTCTACACTTTCACCCAAGTCTATATGTCCGCCTACTGAAGTATCCCATTTACCAGGCTGGATATCTTTCCATTCAGGTCTTTTCTGAAGATACAATTCACCTTTGCTGTTGAAAACATGCAAGTGTACCACAGGATGCAGCAATTTACTTCCGTTATGACATTCCCCTCTGGTTGCAGCAGATATTATATTTCCATTTTCGTCTACAATAGGAAACATTTCTTCATTATTATCTATCATATTCTATTAGTTGTTATATTATCAACTGCAAAGTTAATCAATTTACAATAATAATAATGATTTGCAAATCATAGTATTTGTTGTAACTTTGCATTATATGATGTTATGTTAAAGTTAAACTCAAAATATTATATGAAAGGATTTTTATTTATTTTATTGTTCGCAATAATTAATGTTGTTACACTTAATGCTCAGAATCTGTTTTCAAAGCATGAGCGTGTATTGACTTTGCCAGCAGGATATGTTTGTTACAAAACAGACGGAAAGATTAAAATTGATGGTAAACTGAAGGAAACTGCCTGGCTGAAGGCCGAACCTACATCATCGTTTGTAGATATAAGTGGTGAAGGTTTTGCCAAACCTATATATGATACATATGCCAAGATGCTTTGGGATGATGATTATCTTTATGTAGGAGCCGTTTTGGAAGAAGACAATGTAATAGCCAAGCTTACACAGAGAGATACTATCATTTATTATGACAATGACTTTGAAGTTTTCATTGATCCTGATGGCGACGGACATCATTATTTTGAAATAGAGAATAATGCCCGTGAGGTAGTGTTCGATCTTATGCTTGACCGTCCTTACAGATCGGGAGGAAACTTTATGATACAGTGGGATTGTCCAGGATTGCAGCTTGCAGTACACGTAGACGGTAGCCTCAATAAGTCAAAAGGAAAGGACAAGCAATGGAGTGTTGAAATGGCCATACCACGTCAGGCATTGACTATGAACTTCAACAATCTGTTGAAAGCAGGAAATTACTGGAGAATTAACTTCTCAAGAGTTCAGTGGCTCAAACCCGGACAAAGAGAAGATAACTGGGTATGGCAGGCAACAGGAAAGATAGACATGCATATGCCTGACAGATGGGGATTCCTATATTTCTCTGATAAAGTAGTAGGAAACGGTAGTGATGAGTTCAGTTATCCATATGATATGAATGTCTATAAGTTGATATGGGCCATGTTTTACGAACAGCAGGAATATTTCTCAAAAGAAAAGAACTACATCCGTTCGGTAGATAATTTCTTTCTTACAGAAAATGAAACAAAAGGATTGCCTGCAAATGCTAAGATTGATATAGAGGCAACTTCAAGGACATATCTGATGAGTATTACATTGCCAGATAGAGGTGAAAAATATACTCTTAACAATGAAGGACGTTTTGCTGTTGAGAAGATTTCTCAACGTACAGTGAAAAACTGGGCTTGGGTTCGTATCAATAAAAACAAGTCGGTAGAAGACTATAGGAAATATTTCGGCGTAATGAAAGAGTGTGGTATAGCAGGAGTCATGTTCGAAAGTTATGACGAACCTGTATATGAAGCATGTAAAGAGGCCGGACTGGAAGCACACTACTGGAAATGGACTATGAACCGTGGAGAAGTGTTGAAAACTCATCCTGAATGGTTTGCTGTAAATAGAAAAGGAGAGTCTTCTTTTGATAAGCCTGCATACGTAAACTACTATCGTTTTTTGTGTCCTAATCATGAAGGTGTAGCCGAATATCTTGCTGCAGATTATGTAAGAATATCCAGGTTACCTTATGTAGATGGTGTACATCTTGATTATGTACGTTTCCCGGATGTAATTCTTCCTGTAGGATTGTGGAAAAACTATAATATAGAGCAGACTTCGGAACATCCTGAATATGATTATTGTTATTGTGACGTATGCAGAAAGATGTTTAAGCAGAAGACAGGAGTTGACCCTATGGAATTGAAATTCCCTATGCAGAGCCAGTCGTGGATAAACTTCCGTCTTGATGCAATATCACGTGTGGTAGACAAGATAACAAAGGCCGTAAAAGCTGACGGAGGAAATATTTCGGCAGCCGTGTTTCCTGGTCCGTCCATGGCAAAGAGTATGGTCCGTCAGGATTGGGGTAACTGGCATCTTGATGCTTATTTCCCGATGATATATAATGGATTTTATTTTGAAGGTCCTGAATGGATAGGACGCTCGGTGAAAGAAAGTGTCCAAACAGTAAATGGAAAGGCAAAGATATATGCCGGACTGTTTATGCCTGATATAAAAGCGAACTTTGAAGAGGCTATAGATGCTGCATTTGAAAATGGAGCATCGGGAGTTTCGTTGTTTGACAGTCCTTCAGAAGAGTATCTTCATAAGTTGAAGAATTATCTTGACAAGAAAGGTTTCAGATATTGATAATCTGTAAAATAGGATAAAAGACAATCCCTGATATTCTGCATATGGATAATTGCAGAGTATCAGGGATTGTTCTATATGTTTATTGTTATGGTATGAGAAGTGACGAGTCACCGTAGCTTAAGAATCTGAATTCGTGTGATAGTGCATAGTCATAAATTTTTTTCCAATTGCCCTTTACAAAAGCAGAAACAAGAAGTAGAAGTGTGCTTTGTGGCTGATGGAAATTTGTTATGATACGTTTTACAATCTTATATTCATATCCTGGTGCAATGATAATCTGTGTGCTGGTGTGAAGTGCATCAAGATTATGTCTGTTCATATAGTCAAGAATATTCTGTAGAGCCTGTATTGGAGTTAAACTGTAACTTTGTTCGTATGGAGTCCATTGTTTTACGTGCAGTTCCTCCTGTGATGCTTCAGGGTTTGTTGCTAAGGAAACTCCTATATAATAAAGGCTTTCTATAGTTCTTACAGATGTGGTACCTACAGCTGTTACTTCTGCATTATGACTGATAAGTTTCTTTATTGTACCTTTGTTTACAGATATATATTCGGTATGCATATCGTGACCTGAAATTTCTTTGCTCTTTACAGGACGGAAAGTACCGGCACCTACATGAAGTGTTACTTCTTCAAGGTCTACTCCATTGTCTTTAAGTTTGTCAAGTACTCTGCCGGTGAAATGCAGTCCTGCAGTAGGGGCAGCTACCGACCCTTTAATCTTTGAGTATATAGTCTGATATGTTTCCTTGTCGCTTTCTTCAGTTTCTCTGTTCAGATACGGAGGAATAGGTAGCTCTCCGAATACTTCCAGTATATCGGCAAATGTGATATCTTTATTATCCCAAGAAAAGTCAACCCAATGGCTTGTTCCAAAACATTCTCCTCTTTTGGCTTTGAGTGTTATAGTCTTTCCCTTTACTGATATTTCCTTGCGTAGTTCTCCTTCTTTCCATTTCTTAAGGTTTCCTACCATACATAGCCATGCAGAATGTTCGGTCTGCTGGAAGTTTACGGCATAGTCGTTGGGCTGTATTGGTTCCAGACAGAAAATCTCAATAAGTGCGCCAGTTCCTTTTCTGAAGTGAAGACGTGCCTGAATCACTTTTGTGTTGTTGAAAATCATCAATGATCCATGCTCTATATATTCGGGTATAGAAGAGAATACCTTTTCTTCTATATTTCCATGCTTATATATCAGCAGTTTTGAACTGTCACGTTCTTTCAATGGGAATTTAGCTATCTTCTCGTCAGGAAGAGGATAGTTGTAATCGCTTATTCTGATATGTTTAGTTTCTTCCATTTGTATACATATTCGTTAGTTTCTGCAAAATTATAACTTTCCTTAGTATTAGCAAAAAATGCTTTTAGGAATAAAACCTTTTCATATATTATCAAAAGTGAGTATTTTTGCTTTGTCTAAATAAATACGTGAATTATGAGAATAGGAGATAAAGTGCGCTTCCTCAGTGAGGTAGGCGGCGGAATTGTAAGAGGGTTCCAAGGTAAAGATATAGCTCTGGTAGAAGGAGAAGATGGTTTTGAAATTCCGATGCTGATAAAGGAATGTGTTGTAATACAGACAGATGATTATAATATTCCGTTGAAAAATACTTCAAAATCTAAAGTAGAAGATGAAGAAGAAGAAATAGAAGAGGAAAAACCTATAACATACCGTGCTCCGGAAATAAGAGGTAATGATGTGCTTAATGTTTTTCTGGCATTTGTTCCGCACGATATAAAGTCAATTTCTACAACTGGATTTGATACTTATCTGGTGAACGACAGCAATTATTTTATTGATTACCTTTATCTGTCAGTTGACGGTAATAACCGTATGCTCAGAAGCAGAGGAACCATCAAGCCTAATATGAAGCAGCATATAGAGGAGTTTGAAAAGAAAGACCTTAACGATATGGAGAGGGTGGCAGTGCAGCTTGTTGCCTATAAAGATGACAGGGCATTTATTGTGAAACCGGTAGTATCTGTAGATTTGAAGATAGATACCGTGAAGTTCTTCAAACTTCATTCTTTTGCAGAAAATGATTTCTTTAACGAGCCTGCTCTTGTGTATGAAATAATAAAGGATGATGAAGAGGTTAAGAAATTGTCGGTTAGTGCAGAAGATATAAAAAATGCTATATTGAGCAAAGAAGAAGCTTTGTCGAATGTTCCGAAAAAACTCCTGAGAAAAGAGTATAAAGCAAAAAATGGGATAATTGAGATAGATTTGCATATAGATGCTTTGCTTGACGATACAACAGGAATGGAAAGTTCAGACATGCTGAATTTTCAGCTTGATATGTTCCGTAAGGTGTTGGAAGAATATAAGAAAAACACAGGGCAGAAAATTGTGTTTATCCACGGAAAGGGTGATGGGGTTCTACGTAAGGCTATATTGGAAGAATTGAAGCGTAAGTATAGAACCTGTCAGAGCCAGGATGCATCATTCCGTGAATATGGCTATGGGGCTACAATGGTTACAATAAAGTGATAGACAATGGAATAGGTATGTTGAAGTGCTTTTTATATATACTAAAATCATGCTTTCTATTAACAATGTATATTAATGTTTATTAGAATGTATACTTTGGCTATATATTAAAAACTGCTTATCTTTGTTTCCATAAAAAAACAAAAATAAGTACCACTAAAAACGAAATGATTAGATGAAAAGACTTTTGTCCTTCCTGAGTATTTTATTAATTACAAATATAGCAGCGTATTCACAGTCGCAGATTACATTTGAGACAAAGTCCCAAGATTTGGGGTATCTGTTGTGGAGAAATCCTGTGACGGTGAGATATACTTTCAATAATACTGGCGATAAGCCGCTTGTTATTTCTAATGTAACAGTGTCGTGTGGATGTATGGTTGCCGACTGGACCAGACAACCCGTTCCTGCTGGTGGAAAAGGCTATGTGGAAGCTTCATTTGATACAGAAGCTATAGGCAAGTTCTACAAGGAAATAGGTGTATATTGTAATGCTTCGAATGTTCCCGTTTATTTGGATTTCAGCGGGGAAGTGACAGCCAGTCCTAAAGATTATTCGTTTACTCATAAATATGGTTTTGGAGCAATAAGGCTAAGTAAAGATGAAATAGTATTTGACGATGTCAATAAAGGTGAAGTGGCAGAAACAGATGTATTGGTAGCCAATACATCTGACAAACCCTATTCTCCTGTATTGATGCATCTTCCTCCATATCTTACAGCTATAGCAGAACCTAAGGTTTTGGGCAAAAATGAAAATGGAAAGATTAAGATTCTGTTGGATACTGACAAACTTTCAAAATTGGGTATAACAAGGACTTCTGTTTATCTGTCAAGGTTTATGGGTGATAAGGTATCTGCCGAGACTGAAATTCCTGTTTCTATAGCTTTGTTGCCTGATTTCTCTAATATAACAGAATTTCAGAGACATAATCCACCGGTATTTGACATAGAAAAGAATGTACTTGATTTTCCGGACTTGAAACCAAAACAGAAGAAATCTCTTGTTGTTGTAATTACCAATAAAGGTAAATCGAACCTGGAGATACTTGATTTGCAGGTATTCAGTTTGGCTCTGAATGTAGACATTAAAAAAACTATAATAAAACCAGGCGAATCATCGAAGATGAAGGTTACTGTACTAGCCAAGAATCTCCATAAGTCGAAGGGAAAGCCTAGAATCCTTATGATAACTAATGACCCGACAAAACCTAAGGTTTCCATAAAAGTGAACGCTTCTTTTATAGAAGAATAGTTTGAAAAAATATAGTGAAAATTGTTGAACCCTTTAAAAAAACATACTGTTATGAAACACCCTGAAAATAATGAAGAGTATAAGGGATTGACTGTAAATGAAGGCGTAGCTCAGCCTTCTGTGGTAAATCCTTATCTTAAACTTAAGAAGAGGCCTAAAAAGCGTCAGATGTCTGTCGGAGAATATGTAGAAGGAATAGTAAAGGGAGATGTTACTATTCTGAGCCAGGCCGTAACATTGGTAGAAAGTGTCAAACCAGAACATCAGGTTTTGGCTCAAGAGGTGATAGAAAAATGCCTTCCTTATTCGGGGTATTCTGTTCGTATTGGTATAAGTGGGGTTCCGGGTGCGGGAAAAAGTACTTCTATAGATGTATTCGGACTGCATGTCCTTGAAGAAAAAGGTGGAAGACTGGCCGTACTTGCCATAGACCCTAGCAGTGAACGCTCTAAGGGCAGCATCTTAGGCGACAAGACTCGTATGGAGAAACTATCTGTTCATCCTAAGTCTTTTATTCGTCCTAGTCCGTCGGCAGGTTCTTTAGGTGGAGTGGCACGTAAGACACGTGAAACTATAATACTTTGTGAGGCTGCCGGATTTGATAAAATATTTGTTGAAACGGTAGGAGTGGGACAGAGTGAGACTGCTGTACATTCTATGGTAGACTTTTTCTTGTTGATACAATTGGCTGGTACTGGCGATGAACTGCAAGGCATTAAACGTGGCATCATGGAAATGGCCGACGGAATAGTAATCAATAAGGCCGACGGAAACAATATAGAGAAAGCCAAACTTGCAGCTGCTCATTATCGTAATGCTTTGCATCTGTTTCCTGCTGCTGAATCGGGCTGGACTCCTAAGGTGCTTACATATTCTGGATTTTATAATATAGGTGTAAAGGAAATATGGGATATGGTTTACGAATATATTGACTTTGTAAAAAAGAACGGGTATTTTGATTATAGGAGGAATGAACAGGCCAAATATTGGATGTATGAAACAATAAACGAGCATCTGCGTGATAGCTTTTATCATAATCCTCTTATTACAGATATGTTACAGAAAAAAGAGCAGGAAGTATTGAACGGACAGGCTACTTCTTTTTCGGCTGCAAGGAAATTGTTGGATATGTATTTTTCGGGTATGAAGTAATACCTGATATTTTTAGTATATAAAGTTCATTTATATTTTCATGTCTGGAGAATGGATTTGTCATATATGTAGTGATGGATTATTCTTTTTGTTGAAGGACATGACTTATTTGTTAAAACAGAAAAAAAATAAAATAATGCAGGATTTCGTTCATTTACATGTGCATACGCAGTATTCTATTCTTGACGGACAGGCTTCAATCCCAAAATTGGTAGATAAAGCCATGTCTAATGGTATGAGAGGAATAGCTGTGACCGATCATGGTGCAATGTTTGGTATAAAGGAGTTTTTCAATTATGTAAATAAGAAAAATGGAAGTACAAATGGCGAGATAAAGGATTTGAAGAAGATAATCTCTGCATTGGAAAATGGCACAACCGAATCTGAAAATCCAGAAGCTGAACTGGCAGAGTGTAAGTCAAAATTGGAAGAAACTCAGAAGAGATTGTTCAAGCCAATAATAGGTTGTGAAATGTATGTTGCAAGACGTACACTTAAGGATAAAGACGGGAAACAGGATCAGAGTGGTTATCACTTGGTAGTACTGGCAAAGAATCTACAGGGGTATCATAATCTGATAAAACTTGTGTCGAAAGCATGGACTGAGGGATTTTATATGCGTCCACGTACCGACAGGCATGAACTGGAAAAGTATCATGAAGGGCTTATCATATGTTCGGCATGTCTTGGTGGTGAAATACCTAAAAAAATCACTGCTGGTCTTATTGATGAAGCTGAAGAAGCTATAAGATGGTATAAGAATCTTTTTGGAGATGATTTCTATCTTGAACTTCAAAGACATAAGGCAACTGTTGAGCATGCCAATCATGAAGCCTATAAGTTACAGCAGGTGGTAAATGATAAACTAATTGAACTTTCAAAAAAATATAATGTAAAGTTAGTTTGTACCAACGATGTACATTTTGTAGATGAGGAAAATGCTGAAGCTCATGACCGTCTTATCTGCTTGAGTACAGGAAAAGACTTGGATGATCCTAGACGAATGCTATACACCAAACAAGAATGGATGAAGACTAAAGAGGAGATGAATCAGATTTTTTCTGATGTTCCGGAAGCTTTGTCTAATACTGTAGATATATGTAATAGTGTAGAGTTTTATTCTATAGATAATCCTCCTATTATGCCTACTTTTGTTATTCCTGAAGATTTTGGAACAGAAGAGGGATACAGAAATAAATATTCTGAAAAAGACTTGTTTGATGAGTTTACACGTGATGAGAATGGTAATGTAGTCATGGATGAGGCTTCTGCCAATGGCAAAATAAAAAGACTTGGGGGATATGACAAACTTTATCGTATAAAACTGGAAGCCGACTATCTGGCAAAACTTGCATATGAAGGGGCCCATAGAAGATATGGAGAGGTATTGGACAATGAAGTATCCGAACGTATTAAGTTTGAACTTCATATAATGAAGACAATGGGTTTCCCTGGATACTTTCTCATTGTACAGGACTTTATTAATGCTGCTCGTAAACAACTGGATGTTTCGGTTGGTCCTGGACGTGGTTCCGCTGCTGGTTCGGCCGTAGCATACTGCTTGGGTATCACACAGATAGACCCGATAAAATATGACCTTCTGTTTGAGCGTTTCCTTAACCCTGACCGTATATCACTGCCTGATATTGATGTGGATTTTGATGATGATGGACGTGGTAGAGTATTGAACTGGGTGACAGAGAAATATGGAAAAGAGAAGGTTGCCCATATCATTACGTATGGTACAATGGCTACAAAATTGGCAATAAAGGATGTTGCACGTGTACAGAAACTGCCTTTGTCGGAATCAGACAGATTGTGTAAGCTTGTTCCAGACAAAATACCGGATAAAAAACTCAATCTTACTAATGCTATAGCTTATGTTCCTGAACTGCAGGCTGCCGAGGTCTCTCCTGATCCTATTCTTAGAGATACTATCAAGTATGCAAAGATGCTTGAAGGCAATGTGCGCAATACAGGTGTGCATGCTTGTGGTACGATTATATGCCGTGATGATATAACAGACTGGGTACCTGTAAGTACTGCCGATGATAAGGAGACTGGTGAAAAGATGCTCGTCACTCAGTACGAAGGTTCTGTAATTGAAGATACAGGACTGATAAAGATGGACTTCTTGGGACTGAAAACTCTTTCTATCATAAAAGAAGCCATTGAGAATGTAAAGAACAGTAAGGGGATAATCTTGAATATAGATGAAATTCCGATAGATGATCCTGCTACATACAGACTTTATAGTGAGGGACGTACTATAGGTACTTTTCAGTTCGAATCTGCAGGTATGCAGAAGTATCTTAGAGAACTTCAGCCTTCTACTTTCGAAGATTTGATTGCGATGAATGCTCTATATCGTCCGGGACCTATGGATTATATCCCTGACTTTATTGACCGTAAGCATGGACGTAAGCCTATAGAGTATGATATTCCAGTGATGGAGAAGTATCTTAAAGATACGTACGGTATTACGGTGTATCAAGAACAGGTGATGCTTTTGTCTCGTCTTCTTGCCGATTTTACAAGAGGTGAATCGGATGCTCTGCGTAAGGCAATGGGTAAGAAATTGCGCGATAAACTTGATCACATGAAGCCAAAGTTTATAGAAGGAGGTAAGAAAAACGGACATGACCCGGTTGTGTTGGAGAAAATTTGGGCCGACTGGGAAAAATTTGCTTCGTATGCCTTCAATAAATCTCATGCCACTTGTTATTCTTGGGTTGCTTATCAGACTGCATATCTTAAGGCCAACTATCCGTCGGAATATATGGCGGCTACCATGAGTAGAAATATCTCGAACATTACTGAAATCACCAAACTGATGGACGAGTGTAAGGCTATTGGAGTCAAGGTGCTGGGACCTGATGTGAATGAAAGTTTGCTCGAGTTCTCTGTAAACTCTCATGGAGATATACGTTTCGGTCTTGGAGCTATAAAGGGTGTAGGCGAGTCGGCTGTATATAGTATTCTGGAAGAACGTGAAAAGAATGGTCCTTTTAAGGATATATTTGATTTTGTGCAAAGAGTAAACTTGTCTTCATGCAACAGGAAGAACATAGAAAATCTTGCTTTAGCTGGTGGATTTGATAGCTTCTCTGGTATAAAGCGAGAGGATTTCTTTGTGAAGAATCCTAAAGAAGAGACTTTTGTTGAGGTTTTGGTAAGATATGGAAACAAATATCAGCTTGATAAAGCCGCTGCTACAAACTCACTCTTTGGTGGTGACATGGCTATAGAAATAGCTACTCCAGAGATTATTCCAGGAACTCCGTGGAGAGACTTGGAAAAGCTAAACAAGGAGCGCGAACTGGTTGGTATATATTTATCGGCACACCCGTTGGATGAATTTGCTGTTATATTGGAGAATGTTTGTAATGTGCAAATGGCAAATCTGTTTGATTTGACTCCTTATTACAATCAGGATCTGACTTTCGGAGGTATAGTCACAGGTTTCCGCGAGGGTTATACCAAAACGGGCAAACCGTATGGAGTTGTAAAGATTGAAGACTATTCTGGAGCTAATGAATTTGCATTTTTTGGTAATGAATGGGTAGAGAAGAAGAATTTCTTCAGTGAAGGGATGTTCTTGTATATGCATGGAAAATGTCAGCCAAAACAATGGAGACAGGACGATTGGGAAGTGAAAATTAATACAATAGAGCTCCTGGCCGATGTAAAAGATAAGCTTATAGAGAAAATAACCGTCAAGGCTCATCTCTCGGCTATAGACAATGAGTTTATAACAGCTTTTACATCAATAGTTAAAGAGAATCCAGGAAATGCGGAATTGTGTTTTTATATAGTAGACGATGACGGTCAGATGCACATAAGTCTGGCTTCTACTACATTAAAAGTTTCTGTTCAAAAAGATATGATTAATTATTTAAAATCTCAGTCTCTTTTGGACTATAAGATAAATTAGTATATATTTGCGTAGATATAAGTATTAACACTTTAAATAATAATTTTTTATGGCACTTAATATCACAGATCAGAATTTTGAAGAAATATTGGCTGAAGGAAAGCCTGTTGTATTAGACTTTTGGGCTACATGGTGTGGACCATGTAAGCAGGTTGCTCCATATGTAGAAGAACTTGCAGAAGAATTTAAAGGTCAGGTAAACGTTGGTAAATGTGACGTTGATGAAAACTCAGACCTTCCTGCACAGTTTGGTGTCCGCAATATACCAACTATTCTTTTCATAAAGAATGGTGAAGTTGTTGACAAACAGGTGGGTGCTACAACAAAACAGGCGTTGGCTGAAAAATTAAAGGCTCTATTATAATATAGAGCCCTTTGATATTGGTCTTTATAAGTGTCATAAATCCATATCGTTTTATGTATCCGATTGTATACTTATAAATCAATGACCTTTAAAGATAACTTATTAACAAAAAAACTCTGATAATTATGGGAATTGAAAATGATTTCTTGCTTGAAGATGAAGATGATGAAAAGACCATTGAGTTTATAAAAAATTATCTTCCTCAGGAAATGAAGGATAAATTTACAGACGATGATTTGTATTATATCTTGGATCTTATAATTGAATATTACACCAATAGTGGATGTTTGGATGCAGAACCTGATGATGAAGGATATATTAATATCGATCAAGATGCGATTGTAGACTTTATAATGAAGGAATCTGTTAAAAATGATATGGGACCATATAATCCAGAAGAAGTATTCTTTGTAGTACAAGGAGAAATGGAATATGGCAACCAGTTAGGTGAAGTAGAATAAACATTCTGTCAATTTATTATAAAAGCATGCTTGTGAACTATGTTTTACAGGCATGCTTTTTTATGTCTAATACTTTGATATTTGGCTTTTACGATGAATAATGGTGTAAAATAAAGCATTTAAGTCATTTTAGTACATATCAGTGCAGTTGTTTGTAGAATTATTCGTTCCTTTATAATAAAGGATTATTGTATGATTTTAAATATCGGAGCCTATGAAACGATTTTTTTTATACGTATTATGTATGGTCTCTATAATGACCATACCAGCAGTAGTTTGGTCGCAGAACTACGATAAAATGTGGAAAGAAGTAGATGTCCTTAAGAAAAAAGATCTTCCACGTTCTGTTATTGACAAGACTGGCGAGATATATTCGTTGGCCTTAAAATCAGGTGATAAGTCTCAGATGATTAAGGCATTAATTGTTGGTGCAGAGTATAAAACCAGTTTGTCTCCCGACAGTCTGTCATCTCAAATCTGCAATCTGAAGAAAATGGCAAAATTAGAGAAAGATATTTCGGCACGTGCTGTGCTTAACAGTATTATTGCAACTATGTATAAAAACAATGATGCCGATTCTGCATTGCATTACTATCATCTTTCTTTGGCAGACAAGTACAAGCTGGCAGGAATATCAGCCAAAAAGTTTCATCCTGTAGTTGTGTCAGAAGAAATAAGCCGTACTTACTTTAATGATAATACGTACGATTTTCTTTCAAGGCAAGCCATAAACGGACTTTTGTCGTTTTATCCCTATCATGACTCAGAACTTATGGCAAAGGAAATTATATCCATTTACGATTCTCTTATATCATTGTATTCGGAAGGCGAATATGCTGCAAGAAGTTCTGCCGCTCTTGCCGAAGAGGCGAAACTGATTTATCTTAACGAATATTGCCGAAGCAGCAGATACAAGATTTCTGATGATGAATTTATAAACAAGATGGAGGGCCTTTGTTCAGAATTCAAGGACTTGGATGTATATTGTGATATTACAATGAAACTTGCAGATAAATACAGTGGTAAAGGAAGACTTACAGATGCCGTGGATATCATAGATGGTGCCTTGCAGCTTTATCCCGAAAACCGATGGACGAAGGAACTTAAGGGAATGAAGAATCTTATTATGTCTCCTTCTCTTGACATTACATTTCCTTTTGTATATCCTGAATATGAGACTGATATGTATGTGAAATATAAGAATATTTCTGGCTTTAAGCTTGAGATGTTCCGTCTTGACCTTACTCCATCTTCTGTGAGTCTTCATCGTGAAAAGACTGATTATAATGATATCATACGTAAGTATGGTTCAAGAATATCTGTCAACAGTTACTCTTTGTCTCCTACCTCAGACTATAAGATTGCTAAGACGAATCTAAAATACCGGTTTGCTCAGGCTGGAATATATATGATGAAGATTACTCCAAAGGTAAAGTATGCAAAATCGGAATATAGAATAGTTCATGTATCTCCTTACCAGGCCGTTGCCATTTCTTTACCTCACAATAAGAAGGAGTTTGTGGCGGTCGACAGTCGTACAGGCAATCCTGTACCTGGAGCTGAGATTGTTTGCTACGAAGAAGAATACAATGAATATCGTGTTTCAAAGGTATACAAGACAGACAATAAAGGTAGTGTGATATTGGATGCCGACGAGAATTTGAAGCTTATAAATGTACGTACTGCTGGCAACGACTTTATGCCAATAGAATATTTCTATAATAACAGAGTATATTCATCATCTGTCAATAAGATAACTACGCATACATCTTTGTTTACCGACCGTTCCATTTATCGTCCAGGGCAGAAAATATCTTTGTCAGGAGTCAGATACAAGATGTACGAAGATTCGGTATCAGTAGAAAAAAATGCACGTGTGTTGTTGGTGATGAGAAATTCCGACTGGAAAGAAATATCTTCAAAAGAAGTGTCTACAGACGATTTTGGAGTATATTCTACCGAATTTATAATTCCTGAAAATGCTTTTCCTGGATATTATTCTATAATAGCAGACAATGTGCAGACATCTGTAAAAGTAGAAGAATACAAGCGTCCTACATTTGATGTAGAGTTTGATGAACTGAAACAGACTTTTACCTTTAATGACAATGTGAGAGTGTCGGCTATGGCTGAAACATTTGCCGGAGCATCATTGGGTATGGCAAGAGTGAAATATCGTATTATGAGGAGTGAGTGCAGATGGTGGCGTGTTCCTTTAAGGGAAGAGGAAATATCTTCGGGTGAAACTATTGCCAGTGCCGACGGTAGGTTTCATATTGATTTCTCACTTCTGAAACCAGATTCTTATTCTACCGTCAATCCGCTGACTTTCTATAGATATAAGGTAATAGCAGCAGTCACAAGTCAGTCGGGAGAAACACAGGAAGGAATATTGGAACTGTCTGTAGGCGAAAAGTCAATGGGAATACATATAGATGGTTTGGCTTTGAAGGTTGCTAAAGAGAAGAAAGGAGAGATAACTTTCGTTGCATCAAATCTAAAATCGATACCTGTGGGTGTTGAGGTAGGATATTTGGTTTATGGAGTAGATTCCAGTGGAGAAAAACAACAGCCTGTGCTATGCAGTGGCAAGCACATGTCAAACAGGCCGTTTGTTCCCGAAGATATATATTCTCTTCCTTCAGGTTCTTATAGGATAGAAATTAAGGCAAATGACGATAAAGGACGCAAGTGTATGTCATCTCATGATTTTATATTGTTCTCGATAAATGATACACATGTTCCTGTCAATAATGTTTATTGGTTCTGGCATGACAGAACAGGATTTTCCGACAACAAACCAGAAGATATATATATAGGTACGAGCAAAAAAGGTATCTATCTTATGGTAGATGTGTTTGCTGCCAACAGTAGGATATCAAGCGAAAGGATTGTATTGAACGATACAGTACGTAAGTTCAGCTATAAATACCTTAAGGAATATGGCGATGGCATATCTGTCAGCTTTAACTTTGTGTATCGTGGTAAGCTTTACAGCAAGGAGGTTGTGTTGTCTCGTCCTAAGCCGGAGAAAAAGCTGAAAATACGCTGGGAAACTTTCAGAGACAAGCTGATACCGGGACAGAAGGAAGAATGGAAATTGTCTGTAAAAGACAAGTCGGGAAATCCAGTGAAGGCTAATGTCCTGGCTTCGGCATATGATGCTTCTTTGGATGATTTATATTCAGACAAGTGGCATTTTAAGTTGGACTTTCCAAGGAGGTTTTTCCGACCGCAAGTAAAATCGATTGCAAACAAAATGCTGGACTTGGGTGTATATTTCCATTATGAATATTTTGGAACGGGTATAAACCATATTTATGGCAGAGATTTTACTCATCTTATGCCAGTTTCTCTCGACTTACATCCTAAGCGGCTATTAATGAAAGCTGGAGGTGTTTTGTCGAGAAGCAATGGTTCTAAACGGAATAATGCGATGCAAGATGCAGTAGAGGTGAAGTATGCACCTATGGCAAAAGAAGATGATTTTGTAGAAGTAAAATCCAGTAGAAATATAGAGGAAAGTCTTTCAGATGTAGAGGATGTGGAAGAGGTATCGTATGAAAGTATAGAGCATATAAGTCTGCGTGAAAACTTCTGTGAAACAGTATTCTATTATCCGATGCTTAGAACCGATAGTATGGGTATTGCTACCATTTCGTTTGTAATGCCCGATGCTCTGACAAAATGGAATTTCAATGGATTTGCACATACCCGCAATATGGATTACGGTCTTATATCTGCAAATTTCATCACTTCCAAACCGTTTATGGTGCAGCCTAATGTGCCTCGTTTTGTAAGAGTGGGCGATAAGTCGTCTGTATCATCCATGTTGGTTAATATGTCGGGTGAGGATATTTCGGGAAAGGTTACAATGATTATAGAAAATCCGGTCGACGGAAAGAAAATCCTCACTCATACCAAAAGTTTCAGTGTGAAGGAGGGAGAGAACGGAGCAGTCACTTTCAATTTTGAAGTAAAAGGAGATTATGACATCCTTTCGTGTACAATAGTGGCCGATGCCGGAGATTTCAGTGATGGCGAACGCCATTATCTGCCAGTCTTGTCGGACAGACAGGCGGTTGTGGAAAACACATCGTTACAGCTTCGTGAAAATGAAAGCAAAGATGTAGAAGTGAAAAGCATGTTCAATCATGGAAGTTCTACCGCTACAAACAAGAAGATAAGGATAGAAATGACTTCCAATCCGCAATGGCATGTCATCAGCAGTCTGCCGGTGATGTCAATCCCTCAAAACGACGATGCTATATCGTGGGCTACTTCGTTTTATGTCAATTCGTTGTCGCGTCACATAGTAAATACTAATCCTGAAATTAAGAAGGTCTTCGATACATGGATGCTGTATGGAAAGAAAGGGGATGATTTCTTGAGCGAGCTGAAACACAATGAAACATTGAAGAATATAGTAATGGCAGAAACTCCATGGCTTGTTGAGGCCGAGAATGAAGATATGCGCAAACGTCAGGTCTCATTCCTTTTCGACGAAAACGGAATCAGTTCAAGACTGTCGTCTTCTGTAGTGAATCTCAGGAAACTTCAGTTGGCAGATGGCTCGTGGAGCTGGTTTGGTGGAATGAATGGCAGCAGATACATCACAGTTCGTGTAGCTTTGATGTTTGCACGGCTGAAGAGTATGGGAGTGTCACTATCGTCCGAAGCCGGCGAAATGTATAACAAGTCACTTGCTTATCTCCGTTCTGAAGTAGTAAAAGAATATCATCGTATGAAGAAAGATACAAACAGATATGCACCCGACGATATTGTGGTGAAATATCTGTATATATGCTCTGTAGATAATCATGCAATGAAGAAGGCTGACAATAAAGTGAATAAGTATATGATTGAACATCTGAAAAACAGGTCATCGCAACTTGACATATACGGAAAGTCAGTCATGGCAATAATAATGGATGCGGAAGGACAAAAGTCGGAAGCTGGAACATTGATAAGGTCTGTTATGGAATACATGGTAAGCAACAAAGAAATGGGAGTATATTTCGATACAAGAAAAGCCGGATATTCATACAACAGCCATAGGATACCTGCTCAAGTGGCAGCAATGGAAGCCATAATGAGGGTATCAGAAGCCAATGACTGCCTGCTTGACGATATGAGGCTATGGCTTCTTAAGCAAAAGCAGGTACAGCAATGGGATACACCGCTTGAAACAGTAGATGCTATATATGCTTTCCTTATTTCTGGAGGAGGAAAAATAGATGGCAACTCTGTAATGACTGCCAATATTGGTTCGGAAGGGTTCTCTACCCCTGACGATGCCATAGGGTTTGCCGGATGTGATTTTACAGATTCAGAACTGAAGTCGGAACTGAAAGGAGAAAAGAAAATATCGTTTACACGCCGTGGCGAAGGTATAGGGTGGGTTTCTGTATACACCAGCTATATGGAGGACATAAAGAAAATCCGTCCGTACAAAGGCAATGGTCTGAAAATACTACGTAAGTATATGTCGGGTGGAAAAGAGTTGTCTCGTGGTACGAAACTTGAAAAAGGCGACAAGATAAGAGTCTTTATAACGATAAGTGCAGACAGAGATATGGACTTTGTACGCATAAAGGATAGTAGGGCTGCATGTATGGAGCCTGTAGAACAACTCTCTGGCTACGGACATTCTGGCGGAATATACTATTATAAAGCAAACAAGGATGCTACGACAGAATTTTTCATTGACAATCTGCGTAAAGGTGAATATACATTACATTACGATGTATATGTAACACGTACCGGCAAGTACGCATCTGGTACATCTGAAATTTTGTCAGTGTATGCACCTCAATTTATGGCGTACTCAGAGGGTGACGAAATAGAAGTGGAATAGCAATACCTCTACATACTATAGGTTATGCTTTTTAAATTGATGTATTGTAGGTTTCTTTTGTTATGTATGTATTATTCCACCTTTTTGTATCAGAAACTTGCCATGTATACTATCAAAATGTATCTGTTATATATTCCACAATCTTTAAAGAAATAATATCTTTTGTCATAACATACTGTGACATTATGTCAGATAAAGTCTTTGGCACACTTTTGGTAGAGTGATATATGTTGAATTAAAAAGAACAAACAACAGAAATAAATAACAAAATAAAAATATAAGATTATGAATATTAAACCATTAGCAGACAGAGTCCTTATACTTCCAGCTCCTGCCGAAGAAAAGACAATTGGCGGTATCATCATTCCTGATACAGCAAAAGAAAAACCATTACAGGGAACAGTTGTTGCAGTTGGCAACGGTACTAAGGAAGAAGAAATGGTATTGAAAGTAAACGATACTGTTTTATACGGTAAATATTCGGGTACTGAAATAGAACATGATGGCGTGAAATATCTTATGATGCGTCAGAGTGATGTACTTGCAGTGATAGAATAATAAACTTATAATCAAAACATTTCATTAAAATCAGAAAATCATGGCTAAAGATATTTTATTTAATATAGATGCTCGCGACCAGTTGAAGAAAGGTGTAGACGAACTGGCAAATGCAGTGAAAGTAACACTTGGTCCTAAAGGACGTAACGTGATAATTGAAAAGAAATTCGGTGCTCCACATATCACTAAAGATGGTGTGACTGTGGCAAAGGAAATCGAACTTTCGGATGCATACCAGAATACAGGTGCACAGCTTGTTAAGTCTGTAGCTTCAAAGACTGGTGATGATGCTGGTGATGGTACTACAACTGCTACTGTTCTTGCTCAGGCTATTGTAGGTGTGGGTCTTAAAAACGTAACAGCAGGTGCAAATCCAATGGACTTGAAACGTGGTATCGACAAGGCTGTAGCAAAGGTGGTAGAATCTATCAAGTCTCAGTCGGAAACAGTGGGCGACAACTACGACAAGATAGAGCAGGTCGCTACAATTTCTGCAAACAATGATCCTGTTATCGGTAAGCTTATTGCTGATGCTATGCGTAAGGTTTCTAAAGATGGTGTCATCACTATTGAAGAGGCTAAGGGGACTGATACTACAATAGGTGTGGTCGAAGGTATGCAGTTCGACCGCGGTTATTTGTCTGCTTACTTTGTGACAGATACAGAAAAGATGGAATGTGTGATGGAACATCCATACGTATTAATTTACGACAAGAAGATTTCTAACCTTAAGGATTTCTTGCCTATACTTGAGCCAGCTGTACAGAGCGGACGTCCTTTGTTGGTGATTGCTGAAGATGTAGATAGCGAAGCATTGACAACATTGGTTGTAAACCGTCTTCGTGGTCAGTTGAAGATTTGTGCTGTCAAGGCTCCAGGTTTTGGCGACCGTCGTAAAGCTATGCTCGAAGACATTGCGGTATTGACAGGTGGAGTAGTTATCAGCGAAGAAAAGGGTTTGAAACTTGAACAGACTACTCTTGAAATGCTTGGTACTTGTGATAAGATTACAGTTTCTAAAGAAAATACTACTATCGTAAACGGTGCAGGTCAGAAAGAACTTATCCAGGAACGTATCAATCAGATTAAGGCAGAAATGAAGAATTCTACATCAGACTATGACAAGGAAAAACTTCAGGAACGTCTTGCAAAATTGTCGGGTGGTGTAGCTGTCCTTTATGTAGGTGCTGCCAGCGAAGTTGAAATGAAAGAAAAGAAAGACCGCGTAGACGATGCATTATGCGCTACTCGTGCTGCTATCGAAGAAGGTATCGTACCTGGAGGTGGTGTAACATACATCCGAGCTATTGATGCTCTTGAAGGTATGAAGGGTGACAATGCAGACGAAACTACTGGTATCGAAATCATCAAGCGTGCCATCGAAGAACCCCTTCGTCAGATTGTTGCAAATGCAGGCAAGGAAGGTGCAGTAGTAGTTCAGAAAGTACGTGAAAGCGAAGGTGACTTTGGTTACAATGCTCGTACAGACGTTTACGAACATTTGCATGCTGCCGGTGTCGTAGACCCTGCCAAGGTGACTCGTGTAGCTCTTGAAAATGCTGCTTCTATTGCAGGTATGTTCCTTACTACTGAATGTGTTATCGTAGAAAAGAAGGAAGACAAGCCTGAAATGCCAATGGCTGCTCCAGGAATGGGCGGTATGGGTGGCATGATGTAATGTCATAATTACATACTTCATAATATAAAGTGAAATCACCTCCTGACAGGAAACTGCCAGGAGGTGATTTTTTTTTATATAGTTGTTGTTAGCTATTATATGTTGCATTATGGTTGTATTACGTGTAAAAGTACACAACTTATATGCTATAAACATTATATACGTTCTTGTATATTTCAGACTTTATGTTTTCAAAGTCATTGTCTATAGACTCTGTTCCATAAAACATAATGTATAAAGGAATGGTTTCACCGCCTTTTCTGTATGCAGGCTGTATATAATCCTTGTAACAAAGCTTGAATCCACATCTTTCGTAAAACTTGATGCGTCGTATGCTCATTTCTTCTTCTGGTTTCTCCACTTCAAGTACAATGGTTTTATTGATTTCACGTTTCAATGCATCCATTATTTTTGCGCCATATCCATGATTTCTTACTTCGGGTGAAGTGGCAAGATGTTCCACATAGCATATGTCTCCCAGTGACCATAGAGTTATAAGTCCTATATTTACACCTGGTCTGTCATCGTCTGTAATGATATATGGCGAAAACAGAGGATTGTTGTCTGTATACTTTCTTTGATCTGCGTTGTCTCGTCTTTCAACCTCTGGAAATGATGCTTGAAGAAGATTTTCTACAAAAAGATAATCTTTGTCTGTTGTATTTATTTTATTGAATCTAATCATGATTTTAACATGGTTTGAATGTTATTTTGTATAAAAATCAATCAGTCTTTGTATTGCTCTTTGGCAAACAGGACAAAATGCAGGTGCTTCGTTGGATCTCATCCTGCAATCGTAGGTTGGACGGAAAATACCTTTCTTTGTATATCCGGCACCTTCGTAAGCTCCTATTTTAGTTTTATCTGTACCTTTTGTAGGAATATCTGTGTTAGGATTTACCATATCCTTCCATTTGCTTTTAAAATTTGCCATAGTGGTAATGTTCTGTTCCCATGGTTCTATAGAATATGGGTATAGTGGACTTGGCTCATCGGTATAGGCATATTCGTCTGCCAGTCCAGCAAAACTATGTCCAAACTCGTGAACAACTACAGGTTCGAACATGGAATGGTGTGCCGTGGTGAGTGTAAAGGCATTGTATATACCTCCACCTCCATACGTATCAGTGTTTGCCAAAATTATGATATGTTCATATGGAATACCTGAAAGCAGGTCGTGAATATCCTTTACGTTGCTTGTTGTGAGGTATCTGTCAGAGTAGAACGTGTCGAAGTGAGAACTTACGGCTGTTTCTTTCCAATTGTTCTCTCTTGGGATACTTACTCCGCTGTCTCTTGATTCTGTACCGGCTGCTATAATGTTGAAGTGTCTTTTGTTTTCACTGAAAGGTTTGTGGCTGAATATAGCATCACATGCCTTTTGTGCATCTTTGTAGAAAGTTCCCATTTCTTTTTTTGTATATCCTTCTGCCATGATTACGACATCTATGCAGTCCATTGCCGAACTGTTTTTGAGCAGGTATCTGTATGGTACAGTGTCTTTGCTATCATTGTTTCTTATAAGAATGTCATCAGGCTTTATTTCGTGTTCAAAGCTGGCCGATATTTCCCTGTTTGCATTGTATAGACTCACCGTTACTATTGCATTATGTTTTGGGAAAGGCATAAGAAAAGAGTTTTCAAATCCTTTTTTCAGTTCTTTGGCTTCTGTTTCTCCAATCCATTCTTGAAAAAGGCTTGAGAATGATGTCCGGTAAATTATTTTACCGCTTTCTTTGTCGGTCATTGTTATCTGTCCGTTTCCTTCTAGTGGCAAATCGGACAGGTGGTGCCTTCTTCCTGCCCATCCAGAAGTGGAAACAAGTCCGTCTAAAACAATATCCTGTTTATTTTTGTCACCTGTGAACAAATAATCAGCTCTAATTGTTTTATCAGTGAAAAAATCATCAAAACTTTGACCATAGGCAAATGACGATAGAATGCATCCTATTGCCATTGAAAATAACTTCTTGTTCATTTTAGGTATGATATTAGGTTAAATAATAGTATCAGTTACAAAGATAAGAAGAAAAACGAACAAATATTAGTTGCTTTGACAACTCATTATGATAAAAGTATTAACTTTGTGTAAATAATAAAAGGTAAATAAATGGGACATCATCAGTTGGATAGTTTGGATGAACAGATTTTGCGCATGGTGGCAGAGAATGCCAGAGTGCCTTTCCTGGAAGTAGCTCGTGAATGTAATGTGTCGGGTGCTGCGATTCATCAGCGCATACAGAAACTTACAAATATTGGAGTTTTAAAGGGATCTGAGTTTATTATAGATCCGGAAAAGATAGGTTATGAGACTTGTGCCTATATAGGTCTTTATCTTAGAGATCCGGAAAGTTTTGATAGAGTGACGGATGAATTGAAGAAAATTCCGGAAGTTGTTGAGTGTCATTTCACGACAGGACAATATGACATGTTCATAAAGATTTATGCTAAGAATAACCATCATCTGCTTAGCATAATACACGACAGGTTACAGCCGCTTGGATTGTCCCGTTCCGAAACTATTATTTCATTTCATGAAGCAATCAAGCGCCAGATACCTATAATGGACCTGGCGGATGATGAATGATTATCTGATACGTTCGTAATCACAAAAAGAATATTCGAAGGAATGCTTTTCATCTGTTGAATGGCATTCCTCGTTTGTTTCTGTCCATTCTTCTTTTTTTATCTCAGGGAAAAAAGCATCAGCTTCTTTTTCGCTGTCGTTTATTCTTGTAATATATAGTCTGTCTGCAATATCTATAGCTTCATGGTATAGTGAAGCTCCTCCTATGATAAAGATTTCATCGTCGTTTTTGCAGTTGTAGAGTGCTTCGTCAAGGCTGACGAAAGTCTCGGCTCCTTCAAATTTGAGATTTTGTCGTGTAAGCACTACATTTCTTCTGTTGGGCAAAGCTCCTTTGGGTAGAGACTCGAAAGTCTTTCTTCCCATTATGATGGTATGTCCTGTGGTGAGCGACTTGAATCTTTTCAGGTCGTTTGGTAGCCAGTATAGGAGTTCATTATTGAGTCCTATGCCGTTGTTGTTGTTTATTGCTACTATAATTGAAATCATCTGCTTTATGAATAATTATGTTATACTGAAACTTTTCCGGCTATATGTGGCCATGGGTCATAGTTTTCTAATGTAAAGTCCTCATATTTAAATTCGAAAATACTTTTAACTTCTGGATTTATCATCATTGTAGGAAGAGGGCGTGGCTCTCTTGTCAATTGCAGGTCTACTTGCTCCAGATGGTTAAGGTAGATATGTGCATCACCTATCGTATGGATGAAATCACCTGCCTTCAGTCCTGTTACCTGTGCCATCATCTGTAGCAATAGGGCATACGATGCAATGTTGAAAGGCACACCGAGGAAAGAGTCTGCACTTCGTTGGTACATCTGAAGGCTGAGTCTTCCGTTTGCTACATAGAACTGGAAGAACATATGGCATGGAGGGAGGTTCATATTCTGAAGGTCAGCTACATTCCATGCATTTACAATGATACGTCTTGAGTCGGGATTATGTTTTATGGTTTCCACAGCCTCCGAAATCTGGTCAACGAACTTGCCGTCGTAAGTAGGCCATGAACGCCACTGGAATCCATATATATGGCCGAGGTCGCCATTTTCGTCAGCCCATTCGTTCCATATTCTTACACCGTTTTCCTGAAGATACTTTACGTTGGTATCTCCTTTCAAGAACCAAAGCAGTTCGTGTATGATAGATTTAAGATGAAGTTTTTTTGTTGTTACAAGAGGGAATCCTTCTTCCAGGTTGAATCGCATCTGGTGTCCGAAAACGCTGATGGTACCCGTTCCGGTACGGTCTTCCTTCTTAACTCCTTCGTCTTTTATGCGTTGAAGCAAGTCTAAATATTGTTTCATGTGAATAAGTACTTATTATGTTTTTTATTATTGGTGGCAAAGTTAATCAAAATCATGCTGAAAACATTATCTTTGCATCTATTAATCAAGCGGCATATCTATATGCAGATGATGTTTATGCATGGCTTGTTTCTGAATAATATAGAATTTGATAAGTTGTAATATAATGAATCTACCTTCTTCTTTTATAGACAGAACATCGAAATTGATGGGAGAAGATGCTTGCAGGGAATTGTGTGAAGCACTGCAACATGATACTCCTGTAAGTATACGTGTAAATAAGGGCAAATGCGATAGTGTACCGGAGTCTTCTGTTTCTATTCCGTGGACTGCCGACGGGTATTATCTTTCGGGAAGACCTACATTTACTTTCGATCCTCTGTTTCATGCCGGATGTTATTATGTACAGGAAGCATCGTCGATGTTCCTTGAAAAGGCTGTAGACAAATATCTTAAATCTCCTGTTGTTATGCTCGACTTGTGTGCCGCTCCTGGAGGAAAGAGTACGCTACTCCGTTCTTCATTGCCGGATGGAAGTATTCTTGTTGCAAATGAGGTAACGAGAAACCGTTCGCAGATATTGGCGGAAAATATTGTGAAATGGGGAAATCCCGAAGTTATAGTGACTAACAACGACCCTGCTGATTTCACTTCTATAGGTCCGTTGTTTGATGCAATTCTTACAGATGTCCCTTGTTCGGGAGAAGGAATGTTCCGCAAAGACGAGATGGCAGTAGAAGAGTGGAGCCCAGCCAACGTCGGTTTATGTTGGGAACGTCAGAGAAGAATACTGCGTGATATATGGCCTTGCCTCAAACCGGGAGGAATATTGATATATAGCACGTGTACATTCAATCGTGAGGAGAATGAAGACAATGTGGCATGGATAGCCGGTGAACTTGGAGCGGAAATCTTGCCTGTAGATGTAGAGGAGGATTGGAAAATAACCGGCAACTTGACAGGAGGGGATTTCCCGGTATATAGATTCTTGCCTCATAAGACTGTTGGCGAAGGACTTTTCCTGGCGGTATTGAGGAAGAATGGATGTAAGGATGGTTATGAGGAATATTTTATGGAAGACATCAAGCCCAAGAAGAACAAGAAGGCTTCAAAGTCGAAGAACGACAAGAATAATCGTCCTGTAGCATTTCCGAAAGAGGTGAAGGAATGGATAAAAACAGACAGAGAAACAGAGTATATAGTTGATGGCAGCATGGTCTATGCAGTATCGGGCAAGCTTAATGCCGTAGAGAAAGTAATGAAGGACAATGGCCATAATATAAATATTCTGCATAGAGGAATTACTTTGGGCGAAATGAAAGGCAAGGACTGGCAGCCTCATCATTCTTTGGCCATGAGCATGGAAATAAATGACAATGTTTTTCCTAAGGCAGAGTTGAGTTACGAACAGGCTATTGCCTATCTCAGAAAAGAAGCGGTAGTTCTTGACTCTTCAGTACCTAGAGGATATGCACTTGTAACCTATTCCGGAGTTCCTTTAGGCTTTGTCAAGAATATAGGTAACCGTGCCAATAATCTATATCCACAAGAATGGAGAATACGTAGTGGATATTTGCCCGAAGAAATACGTATGGTATTCTGATTGGTTGGTATGACATTCGGCGAGCCGTATTTAAAACTACATCCAATCGTTTTAATTACGGCTCGCCGAATGTTTGTATGATATTTAAGTAATACTGTTTCTGATGTTTGTGGTGTTTTATTCAAAAGGTTTTCTGAATTTACATCCGTTTTTCCAGTTAGAACAGCCATAGGCTGTCTTTCCCTTTATGATAATTCCCTTTCCGCATACCGGACAAGCCTTGCCTATTATACTGTCATCATCTGGTAACGTCATCATACCAGCATTGCCATTGTTCGTTTCAGACTTCTTTCTACCCGATGAGGCTTTGTTTGAGGTTGTCTTTTTCCTTGTTGCTTTAGGTTCGGCTGACTTTTTTGCAGGCTTCTTTTCACCTTCAGCTGAAGTTACTGCAATACGTCGGTTGGTATTGTCGCCCAACACACTGTTCACTATATCGGTAACCATCTGTTTCAGTTCGCTTATGAATGTAGCAGCATTGTAGTTTCTTCTTTCTATTTCGCGAAGTTTCTTTTCCCATATACCGGTAAGTTCAGCCGATTTCAGCAGCTCTTCGTGTATAAGCTGTATAAGTTCCACTCCTGTTGGCGTAGCTATAAGATTCTTTTTCTCTTTTCTGATATACCTGCGTTTGAAGAGAGTTTCTATGATAGCAGCTCTGGTAGACGGACGTCCTATCCCGTTTTCTTTCATGGCATCCCTCAGTTCGTCGTTGTCAACGAGTTTTCCGGCTGTCTCCATTGCTCTCAGAAGTGTAGCTTCTGTATAAGGGCGTGGAGGTTGGGTCCATTTTTCATACAGCGAAGGTTCGTGAGGACCGTTCTCTCCTTTGCTGAAGGCTGGCAGAGTCTTGTCTTCTTCATTCTCTTTAGAGTCGTCTTGTTGTTCTTTAGTGAAAATCACTCTCCATCCTGGGTCTATTATCTGCTTTCCGGTAGCCTTGAATTCTATTTTGTCTGCTTCGCCTATTACGGTTGTAGTAGAAAATTTACAATCAGGATAGAACACGGCAATGAACCGTCGTGCTATAAGGTCGAACACACTTTTCTCCATATTGGTGAGTTCGCGTGGCTGCACTCCCGTAGGTATGATGGCATGGTGGTCTGTCACCTTCGAGTTGTCGAAAACCTTTTTCGATTTGATAAGTGTCTTGCCTGCCAATGGTGCAGTAAAAATGGCATAGTCTTTCAGTCCGTCAAGTATTTTCGGACATTTCGGGTAAATGTCATCGCTTAGGAAAGTAGTGTCTACGCGAGGATATGTGGCTATCTTCTTTTCGTATAGAGACTGGATGAGCTGCAATGTCATATCTGCCGAATATCCGAACTTCCTGTTACACTCTACCTGAAGAGAAGTCAGGTCGAACAGTCGTTGAGGTGCTTCCGTACCTTTTTTTGAAGATACTTCAGTTATAGTAAACGGAGCGTTCTTTATGCGTTCCAACAGAGACTCTCCGGTTTCCTTGTCGGTGATGGGAGGTATACCTCTGTTTGTATCTTCTTTCACTTTCTTTTTGGCATTAGGATTTTCTTTTTCCTTTTCGGCCTCTTCGGCAAGTTCTTCATCACTCTTTCTTGTAATTGCCGAAAAAGTAGTGTCACGGTATATGGTTTTCAGTTCCCAATATTGTTTTGGGACAAAATGTTCTATTTCCTGTTGTCTTTTTACAATAAGGGCTAGAGTAGGAGTCTGCACACGACCTATCGACAACACCTGTCTGTTCTGTCCGTATTTCAGAGTATATAGTCGTGTAGCATTCATTCCAAGTGTCCAGTCGCCTATAGCCCTGCTCAGTCCAGCCTCATAAAGCGACTGAAATTCTTTTTCGTCTTTCAGATTGGCAAAGCCTTCTTTAATTGCTTCTTCCGTAAGAGAAGAAATCCACAGTCTTTTTACGGGACATCTGGCACCAGCCTTCTGCATCACCCATCTTTGTATCAGTTCTCCTTCCTGTCCGGCATCACCGCAGTTTATTATCATATCTGCTTTCTGCATCAGCGATTCTATTATCTTGAACTGTTTTTCTATACCGGAGTCGTTGATAATCTTTATGCCGAAACGTGGAGGAATCATAGGAAGGCTTCCAAGCGACCACATTTTCCACGATGGAGTATATTCGTGTGGCTCTTTAAGTGTACACAGATGACCGAATGTCCATGTCACCTGGTATCCGTTTCCTTCTATAAATCCGTCTTTTTTGTTTCTTGCTCCTAGCACATCTGCTATATCTCGTGCCACACTGGGCTTTTCGGCTATACAAACTATCATTATACTTCTATTTGTTTTTACAACTATTATGCAAAAGTAGAAGAATTATCAGAAATCTTCAAAAAAACATGTTGGTTTTATATTACAGCAAAACATAAACAGGCTTTAAGTCCTGTGGTTGGTTTATGGTGGTTGAAGCTATAATCAGTCATTGACATTATGTAATAAAGACAGTGCTTTCCATGAAACTCCTTGTCACCTTCTGTAAAGGCAATATTCATTTATACAGATGCAGGTTGTGTATGTGTAAGTGAAATTAATATTTCTGTAAATGCAAGTTGCATTTATAGAAAATACTTTGGCGTTTACGAAATGATGCGAAGATGGTAAAATGTTACTTCTTATCCTTATAAAAAACTTAGTATTTGTAAATTTTTCAGCTATGCTTGTTATAATACATTCTGAATATTTATATTTGTAGTGTTTTGAAAAAATAGTTTAGTAATAATTCTAAAGTTAACGAATAATGAGAAATCTAGTAAAAACATTGTTTTTGGTGTCGTTGTGTGTACCTTCTTATGTGATGTCACAAAGTCCGAAATATAAATTGGTGTGGAAGGAGAATTTTCGTGGAAAAGAAATAAATGACAAATATTGGACCAAGATTCCAAGAGGAGAATCTGACTGGAACAGGCATATGTCATCCCACCCCGACCTTTATGAAGTAAAAAATAGTAACCTTATACTTCACGGGGTGGAGAATAAAGGAGTGGCTCCTGAAGATACAGCACGATATATCACCGGTGGAGTATACACAAAAGATAAGATGACAATAACATACGGAAAGGTTGAGGTAAAAGCAAAGCTTCAAGGAGCCAAGGGAGCATGGCCTGCAATATGGATGTTGCCTAATGAGGGAAAATGGCCCGATGGAGGTGAAATAGATATAATGGAAAGACTGAATCACGATACCATTGCATATCAAACGGTTCATTCGTATTATACATACGTTCTTAAAGAGACGGAAAATCCAAAGCATGGTTCAACCGGCAAGATAAATCCTGATGGATATAACGTGTATGCAGTAGAAATACTCCCCGACAGTCTTGTTTTCTCAATAAACGGTAATCGTACTTTCTCTTATCCTAAAATAGAGACCGACAAGAAAGGACAATATCCGTTTGGAACTCCATATTATCTTCTTATAGACATGCAGATAGAAGGTTCGTGGGTAGGAAAGGCAGACCCGAAGGAATATCCTGTCAAAATGGAAGTGGATTGGGTGAAAATGTATGAATTGAAGAAGTGAACGATGTAGGAATTTCGTGTGGCAAGCTTTTTGTATATAAGCTTTTGTATAACTGTAATAAATAATAAAAAATGGCTTTTAGTTGGATTGTTTTTATCGGAGTGGCTATATTGAGTTATATAGTCCAGTCTAGTTTGCAAAGTAAATTTGAAAAATACTCAAAGGTAGGTTTGTCCAATGGTATGACAGGTCGTGAGGTGGCTGAAAAAATGTTGAGAGATAATGGTATCTATGATGTAAGGGTGATAAGCACTCCGGGAATGTTGACAGACCACTACAACCCTTCGGACAAGACTGTAAACTTGAGTGAAGGTGTTTATTCTTCTTGCAGTGTTGCTGCCGCTGCCGTAGCTGCTCACGAGTGTGGTCATGCAGTACAGCATGCCCGTGCATACGCACCTCTTCAGATGCGTTCGGCACTTGTCCCTGTTGTACAGTTTTCGTCTTCCATTATGTCGTGGATATTGCTTGCCGGAATCATAATGGTAAATTCATTCCCTCAGCTTTTGCTTATTGGAATATGTCTTTTTGCCATGACTACTCTTTTCAGCTTTATCACTCTGCCTGTAGAGATTGATGCCAGCAGGCGTGCGCTTGTGTGGCTTGGCAATGCAAGGATTACAGATCCGTACAATCATTCTCAGGCCAAAGATGCATTGAAGTCTGCTGCATACACATATGTAGTTGCAGCATTGGGCTCATTGGCTACCCTTGTTTATTATATTATGATATATATGGGAAGACGTGAGGAATGATTTATATATCAATCATGCTTCTGTTTTATAAAAAAAATTGTATACTTTTGTAACTAAAATAATAAAGACTATAACATTATGGCTACAAAACCGGGAATACCAAAAGGAACAAGAGATTTTTCGCCTGTAGAAATGGCGAAACGTAACTATATATTCGATACAATACGTGAAGTCTTTCATCTTTATGGATACAGCCAGATAGAGACTCCTTCGATGGAGAACCTCTCTACTCTGATGGGCAAATATGGCGAGGAAGGAGACAAGCTGTTGTTTAAAATCCAAAATTCGGGTGATTATTTTTCGGGAATAACAGACGAGGAACTCCTTGGTCGTAATTCGGTGAAACTTGCATCAAAGTTTTGTGAAAAAGGATTGAGATATGACCTTACAGTACCTTTTGCACGATATGTAGTGATGCATCGTGAGGAGATTACCTTCCCTTTCAAACGCTTTCAGATTCAGCCTGTATGGCGTGCCGACCGTCCTCAGAAAGGACGCTACCGTGAATTCTATCAGTGCGACGCCGATGTGGTTGGCAGTAATTCGCTGATAAATGAAGTGGAACTTGTACAGATGATAGATTCGGTGTTCAGCAAATTTGGAGTACGTGTATCTATCAAGATTAACAATCGTAAGATTCTTACAGGTATAGCCGAAATCATAGGCGAAGCAGACAAGATAGTTGACATAACCGTTGCCATCGACAAACTCGACAAAATTGGTCTTGACAATGTAAATGCCGAACTGGCCTCAAAAGGTATTCCTCAAGAAGCTATTGACAAACTTCAGCCTATCATCCTTCTCAGTGGAACTAATGACGAAAAGCTGGAGACTTTGAAAACTGTTTTGGCTGCTAGTGAAACAGGACTGAAGGGAGTAGAGGAGAGTGAGTTTATCTTGAAGCATGTATCACGTTTGGGAGTAAAATCGGATGTGGAACTTGATTTGACTCTTGCCCGTGGACTGAACTACTATACTGGAGCTATTTTCGAGGTAAAGGCTCTCGACGTTCAGATAGGAAGCATCAGTGGTGGAGGAAGATATGATAATCTTACGGGTGTGTTCGGTATGGACGGTATCTCGGGGGTAGGTATATCGTTCGGGGCAGACCGTATATATGATGTACTCAACCAGCTCGACCTTTATCCTAAAGAGGCTGTAAACGGAACCCAACTGTTGTTTGTGAACTTTGGCGAGAAAGAGGCTGAATATTCGCTGCCTATTCTGTTCAAGGCTCGTGCAGAAGGGATAAGGGCAGAAATGTATCCTGACAGCACCAAGATGAAGAAGCAGATGAGCTATGCCAATGCCAAGCAGATACGTTTTGTGGCAATAGTGGGCGAAAATGAAATGAACGAGGGAAAAGTGATGCTCAAGAATATGACTACAGGCGAGCAGTCTCTTCTTTCTCCTGAAGAACTCATAGCTGCAGTGAAATAATGACTTTTATATACATGGTATAAAAATGCACAGACCTATATCAATCTTTTTTTGTAAAATGGATTTGGTATAGGTCTGTTTCCTTATATATAAAACGGAATGTAGATAAAAAAATAACCGGCATCTCAATAAAGAAGTACCGGTTATTCTTTTATGTATCGTATCTTTATTATTTCTTGATACGGTTGTAACGACTCATGAACTTGTCAACACGTCCAGCTGTATCTACCAACTTAGACTTACCTGTGTAGAAAGGGTGAGAAGTACTAGAGATTTCCAACTTAACCAATGGGTAAGTTTCACCTTCAAATTCAACAGTGTCTTTAGTTGCACAAGTTGAACGAGAAAGGAACATGTCACCGTTTGACATGTCTTTAAATACTACCGGACGGTAGTTTTCTGGATGAATTCCTTTTTTCATTTTTCAGTATATACTTTATTATGTTATTATTGACTATGTTGGTAACATTAAGTCGTGTAATGGACCAGTTTTCGATTTGCAAAGATACGCCTTTTCTTTGAATTAGAAAAAGTTTTATGATGTTTTTTGTCTTTTTTTGTGAAGCTCTGACTTGAACTAAAAAAAGTTGACATATTTGATGTGCATAAATCATAGAAGT